>JAJZQA010000044.1 GCA_021810985.1 Deltaproteobacteria bacterium | reverse complement strand
CGAGGCTCCTCCTTCGCTCTGGATTTTTATCGTCCCGCGCAGCTGCTTGGTGAGCAGACAAACGATCTGCATCCCCAGCGTTTCAGTACGATTCAAGTCAAGTTCGTCGGGAATTCCCACCCCGTTGTCGCTCACCGTAAGAACAACCATGTTCTCATCCTCGGTGTGGCAGGTAACGGCAATTTTCCCTTCCGGCTTTTCGGGAAAAGCGTGTTTCAGGGAATTTGAAACCAACTCGTTTACAATAAGCCCACACGGGATTGCCTCCTCGATACCCAGACAAAACTCAGCGAATTCAAAATACAATTCAATGTCATCAGGATCGGCTACATACGAGAAAACCAGCTGCTTTGTAAGGCTCTCCAGGTACTCACGGACATTTATCGAGGCAAGATCGGCTGTGGCATAGAGGCGCTCATGGACCAGGGCCATGGTCTTGATGCGATCCTGACTTTCCCGGAAAAGTCTCAGCGGCTGCTCGTCATGGATATACTCGCACTGCAGCTCAAGCAGCGAGGAAATGATCTGCAGGTTATTTTTTACCCGATGATGTATTTCCTTGAGGAGGATCTCTTTCTCTCGAAGCGACGCAAGGACCTTTTCCTCGGCACGTGTACGTTCGTTTACTTCCGCAATCAAGCGGGTGTTGGCTTGGGCAAGCTCGGCAGTACGCTCTCGCACCAGGTCCTCCAATTGATCCTGATATTGTCTGACAGCTGCTTCCGCCTGCTTACGTTCGATAATTTCACGGCTCAACTCGACATTGACGCTTGCCAGTTCTTCATTGGCGCGAAGTAGTTCCCTGTTTCGGGCTTCCAGCTTTTTCCGCATGGCATGAAGCGAAAGCAGCGTCTCAGCTCTGGCCAGAACCTCTTCCGCCTGGAAAGGTTTCGTAATGTAATCCGCCGCACCCATTCGAAATGCCCTGATTTTGTCGGATGTCTCAGCCAGTGAAGTCATGAAGACCACCGGGATAGCGCGAGTTTTCTCATTGCTTTTCAAGAATTGACATACCTTGAAACCATCGAGATCCGGCATTACGATATCCAGCAGAATAAGGTCCGGAAGCTGAGTCTGGACAATGCGCATCGCGGCAGCGCCATCCTGGGCCTGAATGACTTCATAGCCATTTACCGTGAGGATTTCCGACAGAAGCCGCAGATTGGTTGCGCTGTCATCCACTATCAGTATGCTGCCTAAATGTTCAGATACTGTCACCATAGTCGTGGAGATTCCTTTTCAAACGTACCGGCTAAGAAAGTAAAGTTCAGCTACCAGTTCTCGATACCGAGTTCCGCTCTCCGCCATCATTGCCTCCGTATCGATCTGAATCTAATGAAAACAGCCAGCCCATTTTCTCCCTGCATCTCGAGCGTGCCATGTAGCTGTTTCGTCAGCAAGGTTACGATCTGCAATCCCAGTGACTCCGATGTTGCGATGTCGAAGTCCCGCGGCAAGCCGACACCGTTATCGCTCACTGACAGACAGACCTGGTCGTCTGCGTCCAGGTAGCCACGAATCAAGACTTTTCCACCACGATTGGCGGGAAATGCGTGTTTCAGCGCGTTGGATACCAACTCGTTGATAATCAGTCCACAGGGAATTGCCTGGTCTATGCCAAGCTCGATATCCCGGATTTCGATGTCAGTGGATATTATGTCCGCCGATCTCACCGTTGAGCGGGAGAGAGAGGAAACAAGCTCTTCCACATAACAGGCAAAATCAATCACAGCAAGGTCTTCAGACTTGTATAGCTGTTCATGAACGATTGCCATGGACCTGATCCGGTCTTGGCTTTCCCTGATGAATTTCCGGGAGGCATCCGCTTCTATTGAATCGGATTGAAGTTCGAGAAGTGAAGAAATAATCTGTAGATTGTTTTTTACCCGGTGATGGACTTCCTTAAGCAGAACCACCTTTTCCGCCAGGGCGGCCTGCATGATCTCCTCGGATCGCTTGTTTTCGGTTATATCGATAAACGTAGCAATTCCAGCCGGATTACCCCGATAGGTAATGCAGCCGGCCGAAACCATCACCCAACCCACTTCACCATTCTTGTTGACGAATCTGTGCTCGTACTGGACTGGAACCGGCTCGCCTCGCTGGCGTGCCATCCCACGGTCCATTATCTGTGTATGGGTCTCCGGATGAGCCCATTTCCAGAATTTCATCCGGAGCAATTCGGATTCACCATACCCGAACAGGCGGACGGCAGCCGGATTGACATAGACAATTTTTTCATCCTGATAGACAACGATGGCCGCCGGGGCGGTCTCCGCCAGCACCCGAAACTTCTCTTCGCTCTCCCGCAAGGCTTTTTCCGCTTCCAGGCGTTCGGTAATGTTTTCCAGGAAACTTTCAAATTCTCGTTCACAACCTTCCTGTCCAACAATCCTTCGTGAGTGGACCTTGCAGGTAATAACGGTATCATCTTTGCAACGGTAGCGACAGTCAAAGACATGCCAGGCGGAGCCCTCAAAAATTCTGTCCACCACCTGCGCTCTCTCCTCGGGTGCCACAAAAAGCACCTTCTGAATGCTGGACCGGTTAACTGTTTCCAGCAATTCTTCCGGTGAATCGTATTTCAAGATGCCGGCCATCGCGGGATTGGCACTGATCAGTTTCCCTTCGAAGTTGGAGCAACTGATTCCGAAGGGGGCATGCTCGATAATTGTCCGGTATTTTCGCTCGGAAATTATAAGCGCTTCCTCCGCCCGCTTTCGCTCGACAATTTCCCAGGCAAGTTCAGCCAGAAACGAAACCATCTCCACATCATGGGTGGTGTAGTCCCGCTGTTTGTTTCCCACGCCCAGAATTGCTACGATTTTTTCGCCGCTGAATACCGGCACAACCAGTTCCCGGATTACCGGGGGATGTCCCTGCGGCAATCCCTTGCGGTGAGGAAGGGCGGAATAATCATTGTGAATGACCGGCCGGCGTTCACGGACACAGTCGATCCAGACCCCTGCCTCTGATACGTTATAGTGGAGACCTTTCCCCAACGCGGCACAAAATTCTTTTTTGGTCCTGGTCGACCAGTTCTGCAGCCGCAAAGTTTGCTGGTCTGATTCCAGATAATGATAAAAACCGATACAACTACCGGTCAGCTCCTCCACCTCATTCAGGGTGGCTTCGAGCAATTCATCAAGAGTATGCGTTGCGGAAAATTGGATGAGGCGCATGCGGGCCGCGATGACGCATTCGGTCCATTTGCGATCGGTGATATCCATTACGATACCTTGATAATGGGTGACTCTCCCCCCGGCATCACGCTCGACAACCGTGCGATCGTCTATCCAACGGACATCGCCTTCTTTAGTAACAATCCGGTATTCCTGCTGAAATTGGTCTACACCTTTGCCGGTATAGTCCTTCACCTCGGAAGAAACTCTGGCCAGATCTTCGGGGGAAATTATCGAAGTAAAAGAAACCGCGCCAGACAGCAGCTCTTCGGGAGCATAGCCGAATTGGGCAACATTCCCGGATACCATTTCCACCGGCCACCCTGCGGCCGCCCGCCAGCGAAACAGCACGGCCGGACTGCTCTCCAGTATCAGCTGTGCTTGACGTAACGCCTCATCAGCCTTCTTCCTTCCGGTGATGTCCTTGGCAAAAGAACAACTGAAAACCTGATCCCCATAAGTATAGTAGTTAACGGTAACCTCTACGGGAAATGTCGTCCCGTCTTTCCGGCGATGCACCGATTCAAATGTATTTGTGCCGTTGACCGCCAATTTACCGCGGTGTTCTGCCCACAATTCCTGCGTCAGGTTCGGATCAATATCAAAAAAACGAGTCTTTCGTCTTTTAGTTGAAGCGCCTTGGGTTCAAGAGACCGCAGTGCTGATGAACCTTGAGTAGAAAGTAAGCGACATCCCTGTAGCCATAGGCCATACGCTTCAACCGCTTGATCTTGTTGTTGATCCCCTCAGAGATCGCCGAGGTGATCCGTTGGACAAAGAAGTTCAGGACGTAATGCCGCTTACGAAACAGTTTCAATGCCAGCTCTTTGAAGGGGGCAAGCCCTGAGCGAAGGGCTTCGCTGATCCAGGCACGAAGGGCAGGCTGGGCGGCCTTCTTTTCCCTGAAGTCGTAAATGGTTGCAAATTGCTCTTTGAGAAGCATGGCCTTATAAACCGGTTCGTTCAGCTCTTCCAGGCGTTTGAGCACCTGGGTTTTCTTCCGTGATGGCTTGTTGCGCAAAAGGATGAATCGCTGCTTACAGTGCAACAGCCCGGCAAGTTCATCCTGGGTTGCATCCTTCTTCGCCTTGGCCAGTTCCTGCTTGCGAACGTCTTCCAAGGCGGCACTCAGGTACGACTTGACGTGGAAGTGGTCCAGGACTATCAGGGCATTCTCTGCGTAGTGCCGGGAAGAAGAGAGAAACCCTTTGGCGCCATCGCAGGCCACCACTTCGATTTCGGCGCGCTCTTTCTCGGTAAGACTCTTGAAGAAGGCGTCAAGTACCGTTTTGCCGTGTTTGTCGTGGTTCCAGATGACGACCCTGCGGTCAATATCCACTACGTTCGTGACGTAGGAGTGCCCCTTCTTCCAGGCAACTTCATCCACGCTCATGGCCCTGGGTGCTGGTGTTGGCGCCAGGAGGTCGTCAGCCTTCTCCTGGAGGATAGCCCGGTCGATCCGGTACACCACCTCGTCATCAAGGCCAAAGAACCAACCGGCTTCGCTGTTGGTGGTGATTGCGGTAAGCCGGTTGATCTGCTCGGCAAAGCGCTTGGTGAAACGCCCGTGCAGCCATGGGAGAAACTCAACGTAAATGCCGCCCTCCGGGCAGCGACACTTGCGTTTCTCCAGGTAGAGGAAGACACGACGACCCGAAATCGGCAGGTCTTCAACCCGCAATTGACCCTTGCTGTGTACTGATGTATGCACCGCACCGCAACCGGAACAGACTGGTGGCTCGTATTTGTCAGTGAACTCAACGATGAGATGAAGGTTGTCATCACCATTTTCAATGACGCCGATAACAATAACATTTGGGAGACGCAGCAGCTTCGTGATAGTCTGGAAATGCATCGGGTTTGACCTCTTTTCTGCGAATTTTGTCGGGAAACAAAACTCTAACAGAAAATGTTAAATCCGATGCGCTCTTCCTCTCTACTCCACCTCCCTTTGAATCTGCGCTTGCTCTACGCTGCAACTAATTTACGAAAGAACCAAAAAAACTCATGGTGCAGAGCTCTTCCACCGTGTAACCGAGGACCTTTGCCCAATATTTATTCGCCGAAAGAATCCTGGCATCGCTGCTTCCACGAAAGATCCCCAGGGAGGTATTGTCTATGATAAGCTTGTTCAACAGCAAAGATTCTTCAACCAGCTTGCGTTCTGTTATATTCTCAACGAAACCATGCAGCTCCACACTGCCACTTTCCATGCCATAGGCCTGAAGATGAAAATTGCAGGTAATAACGCTGCCATCCTTGCAGCGAAACCGCTCCTCAAAAATCCGCCACCCTTCATGAGAAAGAACGCTCTCGACAACCTCACGTCGATGGGCGGAATCCACATAGACAGCCTCGGCAATGCCCGTTCGGTTAACTAGGATGATCATTTCCTCCGTTGAAGCATATTTGAGCATTCGCGACACTGCCGGATTGGCGCTGATGAATTTTCCGTCCACGGTAGAACGAAAGAATCCAATTGGAGCATGTTCAATGAGATCGAGGCACTCAGGTTCCGTGTACCGGAAAGGGTTCCTCCGGAGGGTATCGTCAGTGACACATTCGTCCCATGAGATTCCTTGTTCACTGAGAAACCTCTCGAGCTTCGCAAAGTCCAGTCCGTTATCATCAATACAGAGAATTTTCTTCATCGTACCATCCTGGCGATCAATTTTCGGAAATCATCACAAGACTATTCCTGCCGCATGTCTATATCGGAGCGCAAATCAAGGAGCGAAGAGTTTGTCCGCAGATTATTCTTCAGCCGATGATTGACCCCTTTCAGCAGGATTTCCAGCTCTTCATCCGGGCCCCGCAATCAGCACTGGCATAGTAGTATACCCTCTCATCCAGCCGTGCGGAAGAGTTCATGTCAAGGAAATGGTGTTATCCCGAGAAAAATCCCATGACGGCAGACCTTCCCCTGTTCCGGTGCAAACATCTAGCATTCCTGCGCAATCAGAAATCTCTCAAAAAAAAGGGACTGCCGAAAGCAGTCCCGAAGGATGGAAGTTGACTTGGAAGATTGTATGCAACCTGCCGCGAGCAACGCACAAGGTTACATTTTACGTGAAATATTTCATGTATCCGGCCGCTCTTGCAGAAAGCTATGCTGCCGCGGGAATGACATATTTGTTCAGAAACTCCTCTGCTTCCCAAGCGATTTTCGTCTCTGCGCAAACTTTGCGGATATGGACCGACAACAAGTTTTTCAGGAAGGCATCCGACTGCTTCAAATAGTAGGTACCCGAGTAGCTGTTACCATCTTCGAAAACTACGCGGAAGTCGCAGGTTTCGAAACAGCCATTACCAGCAGCAGACTTCGCCCACAATTTGAGAATCGCATCTGTTTCCTCCCAGGTTCCCAAGACTACATCATACGGACCCCGTGCAGCGCCGTCTCTGCGGGTGATCAGAATTCCTCTAACACCGACCTTGTTCATTCTCCTGAATTCCGCCATGGCTGTTCCTCCCTTCCGTCGGTTTTGCACTCGACAAGTAAGCTATCACCAATTACTACCCAACCATATTGATAAAGTAAAGCATACTGCGTGCCAAATGCGCAGCAGATAACACATTTTTGACCAACAGCTCCTCGTGCCGCGCCCAGTGCGCACTCACGCGACAGATATGCTGATTCAGAAAAGGAAATCAATTGATAATTATGAAACAGAGATGTGAAAACGACAAATTTCCGACGTTATGTTGAAAATTTAGTCAGATAAATGCCCGGAACATGAACGTCAGACGCAAAACAGCCGGGACACCTTATACCAGGCGTCCCGGCCGCTGGAATCGTCGATCCGACGCTTCCCTGATTTCACTGATTCCATTCCCTGGAAGGCAATGCGACGCCCAGAGAGAAGATGCAGGTTACTGCTGGGTCTGGCCTATGATACGGATTTCAACACGACGGTTCTGCTGACGGCCGGCTTCGGTGGTGTTGCTTACGACCGGTTTGCTTTCGCCATAACCAACAGTGGTCATCCTGCCAGGATCAACACCCTTGCCGACCAGCGCATTTTTCACGGCATCCGCACGACGCTGGGAAAGCTGCATATTATACTCTTCCGTTCCCGTGCTGTCGGTATGACCGGCAATCTGGATGGTGGTTTGCGGATACTTGTTGAGAATCGTAGCTACGCGATTCAACTCATCATAGCCGCCGGCCTGCAAGACGGAAGAATTTACCGCAAACAGGTAGTCGGATTTGAAGGTAACCGTGAGGACATCGAGGTCACCCTGGGCGCGACTGCCTTCCGCCTGGGCAAGTACCTGTTGCTCTCTCTGGATGCTGGCCGCCTCGGAAGTTGCCAGAGCCTGGCGCATGTCGGCTTCCTGCCTATCCATGTAGCGACCGATGGCTGTCCCGGCCAAACCGCCTGCTACCGCTCCCGCGGCTGCGCCAATCAAGGTTGAGGAAGTACTACGACCGATTGCCTGTCCAAGTCCCGCACCAACGGCAGCACCAACACCGGTTCCCACCAATCCGCCAGTTTGGGTTTTTGTTGCACACCCTGACACCGTCAAGGTCAATAATGCTACGCAGATTACCAATTTTTTCATGACAATTTCTCCTTTACCCATTCAAGTGGATAGTAATTCTTTTCTTCCATGAGGCTTGACTTACTTTATACCATACGAGCTTAATCGCGCAACTCCCAATAGCGTGTACACGTCCGGTAAAAAAAAATCGGAACGACATAACCCGGCAATGTTCTCGGAACGTTACCATCTGAGCCGTCATCCTTGACTTTCCCGGCACCTTTTCGCTACTATATCCCGTTATGAAAAAATTGACTCGACAAATTCGTATCGGCACGATCCCCATCGGGGGCGGAGCACCCTGTTCCGTCCAATCCATGTGCAGCACCGACACGCGGAATATCTCCGCCACCACGGCACAGATCACGGCACTGGCGAAAGCGGGCTGCGAACTGGTACGCTGCGCGGTCCTCGACGCTGAGGCAGCCGAAGCACTCGGGAAAATCAAAGAGGGAATAGCCATCCCTCTGATCGCCGACATTCATTTCGACTACAAACTGGCCTTGACTGCTCTGAACAAAGGGATCGACGGCTTGCGCATCAATCCTGGCAACATCGGCGAAAAATGGAAGGTACAGGAGGTCGTACAAGCGGCACGTGAACGCGCGGTACCGATCCGCATCGGCGTCAATGCCGGCTCCCTGGAAAAAGAACTTCTGGAAAAACACGGCCACCCGACCGCCGAGGCGATGGTGGAATCGGCCTTGGGACATGTGCGCATCCTGGAAGAACTTGGCTACGACCAGATCAAGATCTCCATCAAGGCGTCGGATGTCACAAAAACCATCGAAGCCTACCGTCTCCTGTCCTCTCGGGTCGATTACCCCCTGCACATCGGCATCACCGAGGCGGGCACCATCTTTTCCGGCACGATCAAGTCAGCGGTCGGTCTCGGCATCCTCTTGTCCGAAGGCATTGGCGACACCCTGCGCGTCTCCCTCACCGGCGACCCGGTGGACGAAATCCGGGTTGGCTACGGGATTCTCAAAGCTCTCGGTCTTCGCCAGCGAGGAATCAATCTGGTTTCCTGCCCCACCTGCGGCCGCTGTCAGATCGAGTTGATTCCGGTTGCCGAAGAGGTTGAACGGCGTCTGCAAGGAATCACCAAACCGCTAACCGTCGCGATCATGGGTTGCGTGGTAAACGGCCCAGGAGAGGCACGCGAGGCCGATGTGGGCGTAGCCGGTGGCAAGGGAGAAGGCCTGCTGTTCCGGCATGGCGAAATAGTCCGCAAGGTTCCGGAGAACGAACTGGCTGACGCGCTGGTGGCGGAAGTGGAAAAAATGGCACACGAAGCATAGAAGAGGAGATATCCTGCACGGATTCCCGACATTTCATATTTTAAAAAGGCAGGCATTATGCGTTATTCCAACTATTTCATCCCCACCGTGAAAGAGACCCCCGCTGATGCGGAAGTGGTTTCTCACCAGCTGATGCTCAGGGCCGGCATGGTCCGCAAACTGGCGGCCGGCATTTACAATTACCTGCCCCTCGGCCTTCGCTCGATCCGCAAGGTCGAGAATATCGTTCGTGAAGAAATGAACCGGGCCGGCGCAATCGAAATCCTCATGCCTTCGGTGGTACCGGCGGAGCTCTGGCAGGAATCGGAACGCTGGGAGCAGTACGGCAAGGAATTACTTCGATTCAAAGATCGCAAAGACGCCCAGTTCTGCCTCGGACCTACCCATGAGGAGGTTGTTACCGACCTGGTGCGGCGCGAAATCAAAAGCTACCGCCAGATGCCGATCAATCTCTACCAGATCCAGTCCAAATTTCGTGACGAGATCCGCCCCCGCTTCGGCTTGATGCGCGGCCGCGAATTCATCATGAAGGATGCCTATTCCTTTGACGTGGACGAAAAAGCGGCAGATTCGTCCTATGACAAGATGTACCAGGCCTATCGCCGGATCTTCGAACGTTGCGGTTTGAAGTTCCGCGCCGTGGAAGCCGACACCGGCTCCATCGGCGGCTCCTCCTCCCACGAATTCATGGTTCTCGCCGACTCGGGCGAAGATGCCATTGTCTCCTGCTCCGCCTGTGAATATGCCGCCAACGTGGAAAAGGCCGAAGCCCGGCCAATCGAAGCAGGAGAGCACGCCGACGCACGCGCCTTGGAACGGGTTGCCACTCCGGAGAAACGGACCATTGAAGAGGTATCGGAATTCCTCGGAGTTCATGCCGCGGCAATGATTAAAACCCTGGTCCTGCTGGCCGACAATGAGCCGGTCGTCGCCTTGGTCAGGGGTGACCATGAATTGAACGAGATCAAGCTCAAGAACTTCCTTCACTGTACCGAGCTGGAGATGGCCAATGATGAGGTGGTGACAAAGGTCACCGGAGCACCGGTGGGTTTCGCCGGACCGGTGGGCCTGACGGTGAAGATCGTTGCCGACCTGGCGGTGAAAGGAATGAAAAACGCCGCGACCGGCGGCAATGAAAAGGATCTCCACCTGAAAAACGTCAATCTGGAACGGGACTTCACCGTCAGCCAGTTTGCAGACATCAGGAACGTGGTTCACGGCGATGCCTGCCCCCGTTGCAAAGACGGGGTAATGGAAATGTGGCGCGGTATCGAAGTAGGTCACGTATTCAAATTAGGGACCAAGTACTCGAAAGCTCTCAAGGCCACCTTCCTCGATGCCGATGGCAAGGATCAAACCATATTCATGGGCTGCTACGGCATCGGCATCGGCCGCACCGTGGCCGCCTGCATCGAGCAGAACAACGACGCAAACGGCATCATCTTCCCTCTGCCGATTGCCCCGTTCCACTGCATTATCTCGGCACTCAACATCAAGGAAGCGCCGGTGCGCGAGGCTTCGGAACTCATCTACCAGCAGCTGGTCGAGGCAGGCGTGGAAGTCCTTCTGGACGACCGGGACGAACGGCCCGGCTTCAAATTCAAGGACGCCGACCTGATCGGCATCCCGCTGCGCATCGTCGTCGGGAGCAAGAATCTGGCGGAAGGAAATGTTGAATTGAAGGAACGCAAGAGCGGCGAGGTGTCGCTGCTGCCGATCGCCGAAGCGGTGGAACGGGTTACCGTCGCGGTAGCAACTGCATTGGCAAGGATTTGAGGGCCTCCATGACACAAGACGAAGCACGCTCGAAAATTATCTTCGCCCTGGACGTGGACAGCTTCAATGCCGCCAAGCACTGGGTAGCGACTCTTGCCGGCCGCGTCGGGATGTTCAAGGTGGGAAAGCAGCTCTTCACCGCCTACGGCCCCGATATCGTCCGCATGATCGAAAACTTCGGTGCGGAAGTATTCCTGGACCTGAAATATCATGACATCCCCAATACGGTGGCCATGGCCTCGCGCGAGGCTGCGCGGCTCAAGGTGAAGCTCTTCAACCTGCATGCCTTGGGCGGCTACGAGATGATGGCCCTCACCAGGGAGATGATGGACCGGGAGTTTCCCGCCGGCAACCGGGCCAAGGTTCTGGCGGTAACCATCCTCACCTCTTCTACGGAGGAGACCTTGCGGGATGTGGGTATTGAACATCCCGTGTCGGAAATGGTCCCGCGACTGGCACTGTTGGCAAAACGGGCCGGACTCGATGGCGTAGTGGCCTCCCCCCAGGAGGTACCGCTGATCAGGCAGGCCTGCGGCGATGATTTTCTCATCGTTACACCGGGGGTACGGCCCGCTTTTGCCGCAACCGATGACCAGAAGAGAATCATGACACCGGCGGAAGCCGTCGCTGCCGGAGCAGACTACCTGGTAATCGGCCGTCCGATCAGCGCGGCTGCCGATCCGCTGCAAGCGGTCGAGGCAATCGTGGATGAGATGGCAACGGAATAATCATCAGCCAGTACCATCAGAACATACAAGCACATCGAAAACCTTACGTTTACAGGATGGACAGGATTGGCAGGATGAAAGGCTTTTGAATCA
>JAJZQA010000043.1 GCA_021810985.1 Deltaproteobacteria bacterium | reverse complement strand
CAACCCGCTGATCGATCTGGTTATCTCCGGTGAGCATGCCGATCGGGTGGTCTCGGAAATCAGCTCCTTTCAATTGGAAGGGATCGTCGATTTCCGGCCCCGCGTGGCGGTGCTGCTTAATATCACCGAGGATCATCTCGACCGTTACACCAGCTACCAGGAATACATTGACGCCAAGCTTAGGGTGTTCGCCAACCAGACGGCCAGCGATTTTGCGGTACTGAATATTGACGATCCCCTGGTAACGGCTTCGGCCGGAAACCTTGCCGCCCGGGTCGTTCCCATGAGCAGGCTCACGGTGCTGGAACAGGGTATCTTCTATCATAATGGCGTAATTACCTTTGCCTGGGATGGCCGGTTGGAGCAGTTTCCCACCGATTCCTTCAAGCTCCGGGGGGTGCATAATATTGATAACTGCATGGCCGCACTTGCCACGACGCTGTTGATGGGCTGTCCCGCCTCGGTGGCACTGAATGCGGTGGCGGGTTTTTCCGGTCTGCCCCATCGGATGGAGTTTGTGGCGACCGTCAATGGTGTCTCCTACTATAACGACAGCAAGGGCACCAACGTGGGTAGCGTGGTAAAGTCCCTGGAAAGCTTTCCGGGAAACATTACGCTCATTGCGGGAGGCAAGGACAAGGGTGGTGACTATGCGCCCCTCGCCGATCTGGTCCGGGAGCGGGTCCGTCACCTGATTCTGCTCGGTGAAGCCAAGGAACGGATCCTGACGGCCCTGGGCCAGTGTACCGATACACTCCTGGTGGACAGCCTGGAAGCCGCGGTAGTGGAAGCGCACCGCCTGGCAGAGCCGGGAGACGTGGTGCTCTTTTCTCCGGCCTGTTCCAGTTTTGACATGTTCAGGAATTATGAAGTGCGTGGCGAACGATTTGTCGAGGCCGTGCGGGGCCTGGTCGAGGAGGCGGAATAGGTGAACAGATCCGAAGGATACGATCTGATTATCGTGCTCATGGTGGTGGCCTTGACCTGCTTCGGTGTGGTCATGGTCTACTCCTCCTCATCGATCATGGCGGCGAAGAAATATCACGACGAATTCTATTTTCTGAAGCGTCAGGGGATTTTTCTCATACTCGGCATCGGCGCCATGATCGGCGCCATGCGGATTGATTACCATTTCTGGAAAAAGGCCGCGGTACCGATCCTGATCGCTTGTCTGGTACTGTTGGGCCTGGTCCTGATCCCGGGCATCGGCGGCAGCGCCGGCGGCTCGTCGCGCTGGATCCGGCTGCCGGGGTTTTCCCTGCAGCCGTCGGAAATCGCCAAGATTGCCTTTATCATGTATATGGCCTATTCGCTCGACAAAAAACAGGACAAGGTAAAGCAGTTCTCGTCCGGCTTTCTGCCGTACATGGTTGTCCTGGCGGTGCTGTTGATGTTCCTGCTGAAGCAACCGGATCTCGGTTCTTCCCTGACCCTCGGGGCGGTTGCCATGGCCATGCTGTTTGCCGCGGGAACCAGGCTTTCCTACATCCTCTCGATGGTGTTGCTGGCGCTGCCGTTTCTCTATTTCGCCATCATGAATGTCGATTACCGCCGCCGTCGCATCATGGCCTTTCTCAATCCTTGGGAAGACCCGACCAATACCGGCTTTCAGATCATCCAGTCATGGATTGCGGTCGGAACCGGCGGGCTGTTCGGCCAGGGGCTTGGCGAGGGGAAACAGAAGCTGTTCTATCTGCCTGAGGCACATACCGACTTTATTTTTTCGGTGGTGAGTGAGGAACTCGGTTTTCTCGGATTCATGGTGATTTCAGCGATGTTTTTCTTGCTGGTGATGCGGGGAATCCGGGTTGCCCTGTATGCGGAGGACACCTTCGGCAGGTCTCTGGCGTTCGGTATTACCACCCTGATCGGGATCGAGGCATTCGTTAATATTGCCGTGGTCACCGGTATTTTTCCGACCAAAGGCTTGGCGCTGCCCTTCATCAGCTATGGTGGCAGTTCCCTCATTATCACGCTTTTTGCCATGGGGATTTTGCTTAATATCTCTTCCCGGGTCCGGGTGTCGCCATGAGAATGCTTATCGCGGGTGGTGGCACAGGCGGACATCTCTTTCCGGGCATTGCCGTTGCCGAGGAATTTCTGGCACGGGATCCGCGCAACGAGGTACTGTTTGTCGGTACGGAGAGAGGCATCGAAGCCAGGGTTCTGCCCAAGGCCGGCTACCATCTGGAATGCATCGCCACGACCGGTATGCGGGGTAAAAGTGTTCTGTCGAAGGTGAAAGGGATTTGGCTGCTGCTGCGCGGCTATGCACAGTCCCGGAGAATCATTCGCTCTTTCAAACCCGACCTGGTTCTCGGTGTTGGCGGCTATGCCTCGGGTCCCCTGGTTTTGGCTGCCCGAAACAGTTCCTGCAAATGTTTTATCCATGAGCAGAATGCCCTGCCGGGCCTGACCAACCGGATCCTGGCCAAGGTCGTGAAGAAAGTCTTCATCTCGCTGGAGGAGTCGCGCAGGCATGTGCCCGCCGCTAAGCTGCTCCTGACCGGGAATCCGCTGCGGAGGCAGATCCTCGAGAAGCTGCATGAGGGAAAAAAGCCAAATGGCAACGGCAATGGTAATGGTAACGGTAAATGCAAAGGCTTTTGCCTGCTGGTTTTCGGCGGCAGCGCCGGAGCCCACCGGATTAATATGGCGATGATCGAGGCACTACCGGAGTTGGCTGCACTGAGGGAGCGCATCACCATCACCCACCAGACCGGCGAACAAGATCTGGAAGAGGTTCGAGAGGCATATCAGGCTGAAGGTTTTTGCGCCGAAGTGGTGCCTTTCATCGAGAACATGGCCGAGGCCTATCAGAAGGCCGACCTGATTCTCTGCCGCGCAGGGGCAACTACCATTGCCGAGGTGACGGCCTGCGGCAAAGCATGTATCTTTGTGCCCTACCCCTATGCCACGGACGATCATCAGCGAAAGAATGCCGAGGCGCTGGTGGACAAGGGCGCCGGGTTCATGATTCTGGACCGGGAATTGTCAGGAAAAAGGCTGACGGCAATGATTGAGGAACTGGAGCGGAATCCGCTGGTCCGCAAGTCGGCCGGGCAAAAAGCCGCGGCCATGGCGCGGCCGGATGCGGCGAAGTTGATTGTAGACGCGATGCTTGCGACCTGACTTTTGATTGCGACAGCATGAGGCATGTGGTTACTGCCGCTATCTCAGGATAGTGAAAATCAAACTGAATAAGAAGGCACCATGTACGGAAGAATTGAGAAAATCCATTTTGTTGGAATCGGCGGTATCGGGATGAGCGGCATAGCCGAGGTGCTCCTGAACCTGGGATACAAAGTTTCCGGCTCGGACCTCCGCAAGTCGGAGATTACCGAGCGGTTGGCCTCACTGGGCGGGGAGATTTTCTACGGTCATGTGCGGGAGAATGTTGCTGGTGTGGACGTGGTGGTGATTTCCAGTGCGGTGAAAAATGATAACCCCGAAGTCCAGGAGGCGCGTGAACACCTGATTCCGGTAATTCCCCGTGCCGAGATGCTGGCCGAATTGATGCGCATGAAGTACGGTATTGCCATTGCCGGTACGCACGGCAAGACCACCACCACCTCGATGGTTGCGACCCTCCTGGGTTTTGCCGGGATCGACCCGACGATTGTCATCGGTGGCCGCCTCAACTCGCTGGGCAGCAATGCCCGGCTGGGACAGGGGAAATTTCTCGTGGCAGAGGCGGACGAATCGGATGGCTCTTTCCTGAAACTGTCCCCGACCATTGCCGTCGTCACCAATATCGATGCTGATCATCTTGATTTCTACAGCGGGATTGAGGAGATCAAGGACACCTTTGTGGAATTTATCAACAAGGTGCCTTTTTACGGTCTAACGGTCCTTTGCATTGACAATGACAATGTGGCGGACATCATTCCCCGGGTCAACAAGCGCTTTCTCACTTACGGTCTTAGTGCCCAGGCGGATATCCGGGCCTGTGATATCAAGCTGGCAGGTCTTTCCACGTCCTTTGTGGCCCAGTACCGCGGCGAGCGGCTCGGTGAGATCAGTTTCAAGATGCCGGGTGCCCATAATGTCCTCAATGCCCTGGCCGCAATCGGTGTGGCACTGGAGCTGAACGTTCCTTTCCCGGTGATCCAGGAGGGTTTCCGTGATTTCGGCGGAGTCGGGAGACGCTTCCAGGTAAAGGGTGAAGTGAACGACATCATGGTGGTCGATGACTACGGGCACCACCCGACGGAAATCCGGGCAACTCTGGCGGCGGCTTCAGGCGGCTGGGACCGGCGGCTCGTGGTCGTCTTTCAGCCACATCGCTATACCCGAACCAAGGAATTGTATGACGAATTCGTCAAGGCGTTTCATGATGCAGACGTACTGATTCTGACCGATATCTATCCAGCGGGAGAAGAGCCGATCGAAGGGGTGACCGCCGAAGCTCTGGCTCGCAGCGTCCGGCAGCATGGGCAGAAGGATGTTACCCATATCGCGGATCGCGAGGAGCTGGTGGGACATTTGCAGGCAATTCTGAAACCGGGCGATATCCTGCTGACTCTCGGGGCGGGCAACATCTGGCAGACCGGGGAACAGCTGCTCCGGAAACTGGCAAAAGAGCCGTGATAAAAGCTTTCTCCGAACGTATCGTGCGGGAGATTCGCGGCACGGTACTTCGCGCTGAACCGATGGCCCGGCACACCTCGTTGCGGGTCGGGGGACCGGCTGACTGGTTTGTCGTGCCCACGGACACGGATGATCTGCAGACCCTGCTGACTCTTCTGGGCGAGTATGAAATACCGTTCCTGGTGGTTGGCGGAGGATATAACCTGCTGGTCCGGGATGGCGGCATCAGGGGCTGCGTAATCTCCCTGGAAAGATTTAATCTGCTGGAAAGAGAAGGGGATTGCCTGGTGCAGGCCGGGGCAGGTGTCGAGAATGCCGCGCTGGTCCGCTTTTGCCGAAACGAAGGTCTAACGGGGCTTGAATTTCTCGTCGGAATTCCGGGGCGACTGGGGGGAGCGCTGGCCATGAACGCCGGTGCCGGCGGCGGGGAGATAACCGATCCGCTGGAAACTCTGGTGACCTTGAAGGAACGGACCCTGACGAAACGGGAGAAGTCTCAGCTGATCTTCGGCTACCGTTTCCTGCACCTTGAGCAGGGAGAGATGATCATCAAGGCTGCCTTCCGGCTCGCCAAGGCTGACCCGGTCGAGATCGGAGGGCGCATCGCGGGTTTCCTTGAAAAACGGCGCGCAACCCAGCAGGTGGGCTACCCCAATGCCGGATCGTTCTTCAAGAACCCCGCCGAAGGGCCAGCTTGGCGTTTTATCGCTGATTCCGGTTTGCGGGGGGTGCGGATTGGCGGAGCGGAAGTTTCCACCATTCACGCGAATTTCCTGGTCAACAGGGGCGCTGCCTCGGCCGAGGATTTCCTGGCCCTTGCGGCCAGGGTTAACGAAACAGTCCGGGAACGATTCGGAGTGGAACTGCAAGAAGAAGTGATAATTGTCGGCGAGGACCGGAAAAGCAAGAATTGAAAGGGTAGGATAGCGACGAAATGATGTCACGAGAAGAACTGAAAACGAAAAAAATCGGGGTCTTATACGGTGGTCTTTCCGCGGAGCGCGAAGTATCCCTCAAGAGCGGAACCGCCGTGTGCGAAGCTCTTCTGTCCTTGGGATACGATGCGCTGGCCATTGACGTTGACCGGAATCTGGCACGCAACCTTGCCGATGCCGGTGTCGAGATAGCCTTTGTGGCCCTCCATGGCCGCTATGGTGAAGATGGTGCGGTCCAGGGACTCCTGGAAATGCTGGGCATTCCCTATACCGGATCCGGAGTGCTGGCCAGTGCCCTGGCCATGAACAAGATTTTCGCCAAGGCCGCGTTCCAGTCAGCCGACCTCCTGGTAGCCCCCTACCGGGTCCTGAGGAGAAGCGAGGAGTTTGATCTGTCAACTCTCGATTTCCCCTTTCCTGTTGTGGTGAAACCGTCCCAGGAAGGTTCATCGGTTGGCGTCAGCATCGTCAAGACTCCCGAGGGAATCCCGGCAGCGCTCGAACTGGCATTCCGCTACGACAATGAAGTCCTCCTGGAACAATTTATCGCCGCGCGGGAAATTCAAGTGGGAATTCTCGGCGACCAGGCCCTCGGTGCCATTGAGATCGTTCCCCGCAACGAATTTTACGATTTCGAGGCAAAATATACCCCGGGCCTGGCGGAACATATTTTTCCTGCTCCCCTGCCGGAGCCTCTCTATCGTAAGGCCTTGCAGGTCGGGGTTCTTGCCCATCGGGCCCTTGGCTGCAGCGATTACAGCCGGGTAGATCTGCTTGTTACCCCGCGGGAAGAGTGCTACATTCTTGAAGTCAACACCCTTCCAGGGATGACAGCTCTCAGCCTTTTTCCTGAAATTGCCAGCGGGGTCGGCATTTCCTTTGGTGAATTGCTGGAGAAAATACTGCTTTCCGCATCTTTGAAAATCAGCGTCTAGAGAAAATAGTTGCGCCGTCGGCGGTGGCCCATGCGAGACATGCATCAGAAAAAACAGAATCCCCAGCGAAACCGGAATCGTCAGAAGCGTGAGCGCAAGCCGCGCAAGCCGATCCAATTTCGACGCATGCTCAAAAAAACCGCCCGGATCTGTATGGTGCTCATTCTGGTTACCCTGGTCTGGACAGTTGCTACGGAAGCCTACGAAGTTTTTGCCAAGGCGACGTTTTTCAAGTTGGAGCGAATCGAAGTGTCTCGTATGCGGCAGCTTTCACGCGATGAGATTGTCAGTCTTACCGGAGCCAAACTCGGGGATTCCCTGCTCAAGCTCGAACTGCAGCATGTGGCGGAACAGCTGGAAAAGAATCCCTGGATCGAGAAACTTAAGGTGCGGCGGCGCTTTCCCGGCACACTTTCCATCGAGATAACCGAGCGAGTGCCGGTCGCCATAGTGAACATGGGCTACCTCTATTACCTCGATGCCAAGGGAGAGATTTTCAAGCCGTTGACTGAGGGCGACCGGCTTGATTTTCCGGTGCTTACCGGAATTACGGAAGAGGATCTGCTGAAAGATGCCGATGGCACGAAACAAATGCTCACTACGGCCCTCGGCATTATGGATCTGCTGAAAAAAGGGAGTGTGTTTCGCTTGAGTGATGTCTCGGAGATTCACCTGGATAAGGGCTACGGTTTTACGCTCTTTACCGCCCAGGGCGGAATTCCGGTGAAACTCGGCAACTCCGATTTTGAGGGGAAACTGGCGCGTTTCAGCCGAATATACCAGCAATTGACGACGCAGATAACGTCACTTGAATATGTCGATTTGAATTATGCGGACAAAATTGTCGTAAAAAAGGTGTGATAAAGAGGAGGGGGTCCATGGCCAACAGAAGGGAAAATCTGATAGTGGGGCTCGATATCGGCACCACGAAAATATGTGCAATTGTCGGCAATGTGACCGAGGATGGTGTCGACATCGTCGGAATCGGTACCAGCCCGTCCCGAGGTCTCCGCAAAGGGGTGGTCATCAATATCGAAACGACCGTCGCCTCCATCAAGAAGGCCATTGAAGAGGCTGAGTTGATGGCCGGCTGCGAGATAAAATCGGTCTATGCCGGGATTGCCGGTGGACATATCAAGGGTTTCAACTCGCAAGGTGTGATCGCCATCAAGAACCGGGAAGTTTCCCCCGATGACGTGCGCCGGGTAATTGATGCAGCTAAAGCAATTGCAATTCCCATGGACCGGGAAGTCATTCACATCCTGCCGCAGGAATTCATCATCGACGATCAGGACGGAATTCGCGAACCGCTCGGCATGAGCGGTGTGCGCCTCGAAGCTCGAGTGCACATTGTGACCGGTGCCGTTGCCAGTGCCCAGAATATCATTAAATCCTGCAATCGCGCCGGTCTTGATGTTGCCGACATCGTTCTCGAACAGCTTGCTTCTTCCGAGGCGGTCATCTCGCCCGAAGAGAAGGAGATCGGCGTTGCCCTGGTGGACATCGGCGGCGGCACCACCGACATAGCGATCTTCGTCGACGGCGCCATCAAGCACACCTCGGTTCTTTCTCTTGGCGGTAATCACCTGACCAACGACATCGCCGTCGGTCTCCGGACCCCGATGGCGGAAGCGGAGAAGATCAAACAGAAGTACGGCTGCTGTTACACCTCCATGGTGGGCAAGGATGAGACCATTGAGGTTCCCAGTGTCGGTGGGCGAAAGCCGCGCGTCCTCTCCCGTCAGCTTCTCTCCGAGATACTGGAGCCGCGTATGGAGGAAATCTTTACCCTGGTCAATCGGGAGATCGTCAAGTCGGGCTTCGATGATCAGATCGCTTCCGGAGTTGTCATAACCGGTGGAACCTCTATACTGGAAGGAATGCCCGAACTGGCCGAGCAGATTTTCAACCTTCCGGTACGGCGCGGCGTCCCGCAGAATATCGGCGGGCTGGTGGATGTGGTAAATTCGCCGGTCTATGCAACCGGGGTCGGACTGGTGGTGTACGGAAGCAAAAATCAGGGCATTCGTGAGTTTCCGACGGTCCAAAGTGACGACAACGTTTTCCGCAGGGTTACCCGCAGGATGAAAGAGTGGTTTGGAGAGTTTTTCTGAGTATTTTATATGGCGTTTCTGCTTGGTTTTTAACAAAAAGGGGGTAGTACATGTTTGAATTTGACGAGAGTATTGACCAGAGCGCGAAGATCAAAGTGATAGGAATCGGCGGTGGCGGTGGCAACGCCGTGAATACCATGATCGACTGTGATTTGCACGGCATCGATTTCATTGTCGCCAATACCGATGCCCAGGCATTGCGCATGTCAAAAGCACCGGTGAAGATTCAGCTCGGCGGGCAGCTCACCAAGGGACTTGGGGCCGGTGCCGATCCCAATGTCGGCAGGGATGCCGCCGCGGAAAATCGGGAGCAACTGGCAGAGGTCCTCAAAGGGGCCGACATGATTTTTATCGCGGCCGGCCTTGGCGGTGGTACCGGAACGGGCGCCGCTCCGGTCATTGCCGATGTGGCAAAGGAAATCGGTGCCCTGACGGTTGGCGTTGTGACCAAGCCCTTTACCCGCGAAGGCAAGCTTCGTCTGGCCAAGGCGGAAAGCGGCGTGCGCGAACTGAAAAAACACGTGGACTCTCTGGTAATCATCCCGAACGATCGCCTGCTCGGTCTGGCCGGCAAGTCCATGTCGATTCTTGATGCCTTCAAGCCATCGGACGACGTCCTGCGCCAGGCAGTGCAGGGTATCTCCGATCTCATTACCACTTCCGGCCTCATCAACGTGGACTTTGCCGACGTGAAGGCCATCATGAGCGAGAGAGGCATGGCCATGATGGGTATCGGCCTTGCCACCGGCGAAAACCGGGCCGTGGAAGCCGCAACCAAGGCAATTTCAAGCCCGCTGCTGGAAGACATCGACATCTCCGGCGCCAAAGGCGTGCTCGTGAACATCACTGGTTCCTCTTCAATGACCATGGACGAGTTTGATGCTGCCAGCAAGGTAATTCATGAAAAGGTCCACGAAGATGCCAACATCATCGTCGGTCTCGTCATCGATGAAAGCCTTGGCGAGATGGTCAAGATCACCGCTATCGCCACCGGATTCGGCGATCACTTCGACCTGGAAAAGAGCAAACACGAATTGAAGAGCGTTGCTTCCCCCGCATCAGAAGAAGTAAATCGCGAGATTCCGACCTTCAAGCGGATCGAACGGCAGCAGCGTGAAGTACCCATGAAACAGCGTGCCTTTTTTATGGATGAAGAAGACCAGTACGATATCCCGACCTTCCTGCGCAAGTCGGTCGACTGATTCAAACATTGCTACCGGCGGGCGTTACCACCGCTGACGCCCGCACCCCCAAAGAATTTCATTTCCCCGGCTTTCCGTCTTCCCCCTCCGTGGAAGGCCGGGGTCTTTTTTGGGTCCCTTTTCCTTCCCGGTTCGCCGGATTTCCATTGACGGGTGAGTTGCCTCTCTTAGTCAGAGACCCTTCTTTGTGTGATATGTTTCGCTAAATCAAGCATTTGCCGGTGAAGTGCTTTCGCGCTTCAGTGATAAGAAGCTTCTCCTGCCCTTGGTGTCTTCTCTCAAAAACTACGCAGCAGTTTTCGCCGTTTGGTCTCTCCTTGATTTTCTTTCCAAATCCGCATGGTTCTCAGCACACCGGATACTCACCCCGCCCCAATGCCTGACAGAAGTTGTTGATGTCGGCAAGTTCACGTTTGATGATTTCCTCGACAGCCCCTGCCAAGGCAGACACCTTCTGCCCCTTTTCCGGCAGAATCCGCACGGCAGCCATTCTTGGCCGGTCGATGGGCGCACCGATTCTGCTGAGCAGGAGTACGTACACTTCCCTGATTCCTTCAATGTTCTGGTAAATGTCCCGTGCAAGCTTGTGCGAGAGCTGGTTGTAGATCTTGCCCACATGGCTCAGTGGATTCTTCCCGGCCGCGGCTTCGGTTCCCATCGGTCTGTTAAGGGAGATCAAGCCGTTGACCCGGTTTCCTCGTCCCACCTGGCCTGAGTCCGCATCTTCGGCAGAGGTTCCGGTCAGGCTGAGATAAATTCCACCCAGTCCTCGGCCCCGCTGATCGAGGGTATTGTAATGGAGTGAGGTCTTTTTGAACCAGGAGAGATTCTTCGCAAATTGCTGCATCGCCGAGTTGATAGCTTCTTTCTGAGAAAAATAATCCTTTTCCGAGGACACAAAACGGGAGATGAGCGGCATGGCAACGGTCAGGTCAAGGCTCGTGCCTTTGCGTAAGCCCATGACTTTAATGTCTTCGCCGGCCTGGGGAAAGTCCTTTTTAAACTGGGGTGAGTTCAGGTGCCGTTCCAGCTGCAGGACTGCTGTTTCGGTCGGGCTTAAGGGGTAGTAGCCGACCGCCGCGGAGGTGTCGTTGGCACAGCGGACCTCGCCCGGGCGGGAAAAGATGTCGGTCAGCTCTTCGGAGCCGGGAGCGAGTACCAGCCGGTAGAGGATGTCATTTTCCGGGTCTACGAAGCGAAGATGCCGACGAATCCAGAGGCGGGCGGCATCAATGGCAATTTCCCTGACCGGCAGAGTCTTGCCCGGCCCGTCGAAGGTGGCCCGGTCGCCGATAATCAGTTCCATCGGCTGCAGTACTTTGCCGCCGCCATAACGTTTGGCGACCTTGCCGGCAACCAGGAGGCCCTTGTCGATGTTATGGTGGAGGATCGTGCCGCATTCTTTGAGGTACTCCCCGCAGAGTGCTACTGAAACAGCTTCCATGATCGAATCGCAGATGAAATCGGGGTGTCCCGTTCCTTTGCGCTCGACGATTTCCACGCGCTCTTCCGCGACCGATTTCCCCCGATACGGTTCGATGATGATCATGACGACAACCTCCCATGAAGCCGGATAGGGCAGGCAAATCCGGGAATCTTTCCGTGGTGATGGGTTCAGGTTCGTATCTGTTGAGGCAATCGAAAAAAGCAAAAGGCTGCGGTTACAACCATATTATAGTTGTACCAGAGTCTCGGTTGTTCTCAATCGGTTAGAAAGGGACTGGTGTGCTGGGGGGGCGGGGAAGGGGAGCGGCTCTGGAAAAGCCGCTCCTGGTTACAGTTTGTTTATGAACACTTCGCGGGGCCGGCTGGTACCGTCGGAGGGGCCGACGATTCCTTCCTGCTCCATTCGCTCAATGATGCGGGCGGCACGGTTGTAGCCGATACGGAGACGGCGCTGAACCATGGAGATGGAGGCCTCGACACTTTCCGCG
>JAJZQA010000042.1 GCA_021810985.1 Deltaproteobacteria bacterium | reverse complement strand
TCAAGATACATTAATGACTTTGCCATATTCTTTCCGTTCAGGGGCTGTTTTGATTGTTTTTCAAAAATAACGGAGCGGGGAGCGCAGCGGCGGATTTCGCCGAATGTCTGTCGCCACCTAGTTGGAACTTCGTTTTCTTATCTTTCATTCTTTCCGGTCCGTCAGCATTCCACAGAAACTTTAAACGTTTGGAGAAACCGAAATGGTGCTCCAAACCGCTACAAAATATCTTCGCTTGTGTCCAGTTTCTCTTCCAGTCGTGAAACGTGCCGTTCAAAAATAGACCAAACAATATTTTCGGTCTTGGGATTAGTTGCCATTAGATTCGCCTTCTGCGCAGAGGGAGTTGCATGAACTTCAGCAAGAGTCAGGTTTGAAGCGATAACAAGAAGGGTGTCGTAGTCAATGTGTCCTTTTTTCATCTCATTTCTCCTTTAGTAGCCATTGTGAGATTTGTAGGAAATTACTCATTCTTATCTTTATCACCAAGATCAATCGAAATATTGACCTTGGGTTGACCCTTCTCAAGTGCCGATATTTTTGCTTGTTGTGATATATCTTTCACTTGAAGTTTAGCATTGTATGTTTGAAGACGTTTTATTTCCCTTTCAAGTTGCTTGACATATTCCGCGAGTTCCACATCCGATTTCTTGAGTTTCGCCGTGATTATATTCGGGCGTTTCATCTCTGGTTTCTCTCCTATTTGGCGATAACGGGGTCGGCCTTGACCCGCCCGCCCAGCCTTTTCGAGCGGTCGGCGTCCAAGGCCGTGGTCATAACCAGCTTTGCTTTTCAGCTATTTGGAGCAGGTCATGTACATTCTTGTGAAGCTCTTTTCTTCTGTCGTACTCCCACTTATCCATCAACTCCGGGGAGCATTTTGCTTTTTCCAACTCTTCCACGTTGGGAGCGATAGCCATGCACATGCCAAGCACTCCAAGATTTTTCACCTGGTAATATTTTTCCTCGTATTCCAGCCACTTGTGATGAAATTTGCGTTTGCGGGAACCTCTGAGATGGCGGATGAAGTCACGCCGCGCAAGGTCATGCTTCGGGAACTCGCCTACAATGAGGATGTTAAGGGTGGTTTCTCCGGTTTCAAGTTGCTGGAGATAGAACGAGAATGTTTCCGCAAATTTAGCATAGGCAGTTCTGGACTCTTGTCTGTCGTCTCTTTGCCTTTGAATGATGGTTTCAATAAGCTTCCCTCCAAGATAGCCGACGATGGCAATAGCCGGGAACTTGAGAAAGCCAAAATTTATAGCTTCATTTTGAATATTAATGAGCTGATCCGGCATGAACCCCTCGCGTTTGCTACGTTGCTTTTGGTTGTTTGTTTTTGGTGCTGTGACATCCTTTGTAAACTCGGCACTCTTTTTTTGCTTTTTATATCTTCTCGGTTATAACCACTTATTGATGATCGCCTGCTCAACTACCCAATTTGGATATTTAGATCGTGATCATTAAGAAGCAGGCGTTAATCTCCCCCGTTTCGGTAACACGAGGGATTAAAAATACATTATTCATCTTTATTTATACTTGGTCATGTAAAAAGACAAGGGAAAGCTGCTTATTAGACATTTTGTTTCATTTTGTCTAGTCCGTGGAAACCACCCTAGTTGCGGAGGGCTTTTGTGCCTGGCAGGCTCAGGCACTGGTAACCCTTATCGAGGAGTTCGAGCTGCTTTCAGTTCCTGAATTGCCGGAGAAGACGCGAGCCGTTGGCATTCGTTGGTTTCACCTCCCGATAGTTGATGTTTGGGTTCTGGACAGGGTGTTTGAAGAAGAGTGGGAGGTTGCAGGGGGGGAGTTGCGGCAGATCCTTCGCGAGAATGGCTAGATTGTGCTCCACTGTCGGGGAGGGCTTGGCCGGACCGAGACTATTGCTGCGCGGTTGCTGGTTGAGTTCGGCATGGACCCGCATGAGGCTATTCGGCGGGTGCGGGCTGCTTGGACGGGGGCTTCATCATCGAGATCAGAAGGCAAAGGCCAGGAAAGGCCAGCGGCAATTGCCCGATTCATCGTATCATTCACGGTGCTTTTGCCGACACAGCAGGTTCTGGCTGTATCACGCCGACTCTGGCTGCATGACCAGACCAGGCGGAGTATCTCTCTTGTTTTTCGCATGGTAACTCTTTCTCTCGGCATTACGCCCTCCTTGTATTCAATCAAGGAAGGCAGGATACCTGTTGGAGTTACCCCGCGACTACACTCTCATTTTACACTGGCCGGATTGCTCCGGAATCGTGGCCGGATTCAAATCGGAATGCTGGCCGCTTTCCCGTCGGAACGGTGGCCGCTTTCCCGCCGGAATGGTGGCCGGATTCGGCCGGAATACGCACCATTTCGCACATCAGTGATTTCACGCCAAAAATGATCGTTATCACCGGACAACAGCACCATAACGCATGCTGCATTGCACCTTCCATACGAACACATAGATGCTAACAATTGACAGTATTTCTGTTGACAGCAAACGATCTATTGTTAGTTGATTTATGTGGTGATATACATCGTAAAAACTACTGAGTCCTGTTGCGACACAGAAATTTGTGAAACACCTGAACGACATGCGAATGAAAAAACCACGGAAAAACAGAGATGGAGAAGCTGGCGGGGAAGCCAGGAAGGAACTACAGGCGTTTGCTGTCCGTTTGCGACAAGCACGAGAGCCGACCGGCCTCACCCAGCAACAGGTAGCTACGGCAATTGGACTTTCCAATTACAACTCGTACCAATACTGGGAACGTGCACAGAGATGGCCTTCTGCGGAATATTTTCCTGCACTTTGCAGAATTTTAGGTGTAAGTTCTGACATGTTGCTTGGGCTGCAGAAAGAAACTCGTGGGAAATTGCCAAGTTCTTAAAGCAATGTCTAGGAATTTATTCTTACTCACATGATTATTTAGTTTTCTAAATAAGGTTCCTTCGAGTTTATCTTGGAAGGCCTTCTTCCTGTAATTTTCTATCGGAACGATATCCATTGAGCTGACAAATTCTTACCAATATAGATTATTTACAAATAACAGGGTCAGTGCTAATTTGGACATCAATCATTAATATCGGCTTTAGATCCCCTAACGTGCTCATGCAAATACTGCTTAGGAACAGACTATTAAAAGACGAGTAACACAACGTCAGGCTGGAACAGACTTTATCAGCTCAACACAAAATGAATTCGCAATTGAGCGTGTGGCACTGGAGGATAATGACCGCTCCAGCAAAACCGACGAGTAGTATGCAGAGTTGCCGGTTTACTGACAAGGGCAAGGCTTGGCTACTCACGTGAAGGGTCCAGTCAACCCCCACCATTTACCTAACAAGACCAGAGCTTATCTAGCCGGGGCAAACATATTGAAATTGGGAAGTTGAACAAATTTGACATTTTCATAGTAAATATCTTCCATCATATTTTCAGAAAGCAGGCTGGAGACAGAAAAAGCTTATAATTCAAAAGGAAAACATATGTCGACCCGCTTCTTTACAAATTCCGGCGAAAACACACTACTAAACAAATTCAAAGGAATTTTCGAGCACAATAAGGACATAGAATTTTTCGATGCCCTAGTTGGATTCCTGAGGGCATCAGGATATTTCTCGATCCGTCCATTTCTAAAAGATGTGCCGAATATTCGGATACTCGTCGGGATCAACGTCGACACAATCATTTCTGACTACCACAAGCAGGGGTTGCTGTTTCATCCCGACTCGGATCGGGCGGTAGAAGAGTTTCGTAAAGCACTGCGGGATGATATACAGGAAGCACGTTACACCAAAGAGGTTGAAGAAGGTATTGTCCAGTTTGTTGACGATGTTGTCGCCAAAAAACTGGAAATCCGCGCCCACCCGTCAAAGCGGCTGCACGCCAAGATTTACATCTTCAGGCCAAGTGGTTTCAATGAGCACAAAGCCGCTGCCGTCATTACCGGATCATCAAATCTGACCGATGCCGGACTCGGCACAAAAGAAATACAGAGGAACTACGAATTCAATGTACTTTTGAACTCATTTGAGGATGTCCAGTTTGCCACCAATGAATTTGAAGCACTATGGGGGGAAGGGATATCCATACTCCCCAAAGATGTGTCGGGTGTACGTGAGCATTCATATCTTCGATCAGACCTGACACCGTTTGAGATCTACATCAAGTTTCTGACGGAATATTTCGGTTCTGCGGTAGAATTCGATCCCAACGCCATCACCGATCTTCCCTATGGTTTTATGCGGTTGTCTTATCAGGTCGATGCAGTCAAGCTTGGTTACGACCTCCTACATAAGCATAATGGTTTCTTTCTGGCTGATGTTGTCGGTCTTGGTAAGACCATCATCGCTACGCTGATCGCCAAGAAATTCTTCTTCCACAACGACTTCCCATCATATCTATCGCGGACACTAATCATTGTGCCTCCTGCCCTCAAGGAGAGTTGGCAGCACGCAATTGACAAGTTCGAACTGAAGACCGCCGAGATTGTCACCAATGGCAGCCTGCACAAGATCAAACACGCCGAAAAATATGACCTCATTATTGTTGACGAGGCCCACAAATTTCGTAACGACACGGCTGAAATCTATGACCAACTGCAAAGAATTTGCAAAGCACCAACCAAACACCGACTGACGGACGGCACCTTGGCAAAGAAAAAGGTCATTCTTGTCTCGGCAACCCCGCTTAACAACAGGCCTGCTGACATTCGAAACCTCATATTCCTCTTTCAGGACGGTAAGGATTCAACCCTGGAAATCGGCAACCTTCAGCGTTTCTTCGCGAATCGAATCAAAGAATACGAAATCGCCTTACGCAATCCGGATACCGCTGTAGCGCGTGAAGAGGTCAAGCGTATCTACGAGTTGATCCGGACCAAAGTCTTTTCTTATCTGACTATCCGTCGGACCCGCACTGATCTGATGGAGCATGACATCTACAGCAATGATCTAGCCGAGCAGAATATCGTTTTCCCCAAGGTGGAGAAACCAAAGAAAATCCTCTATCAACTCGACCCTGATATGGAGCTGCTTTACGACCAGACTATCAACGCCCTCAAGAAAGATCTGACTTATAACCGCTACCGGGCCATTGGGTTCCTCAAGCCTGACAAGAAGCGTAAATACCAGAACGCTGACCGGATTTCAGCCCAATTGGCCAACATCATGAAGACACTACTGGTTAAACGGCTGGATAGTAGTTTTCACGCTTTCACAGAATCGTTGCTGCGCTTCAAAAACGCCACCAGTGCCATGCAGAGTATGTTTGAGAACGGTACCATCTACATCGCGCCAAACCTCAATGTTTCAAGCTTTATCCTGGAAGGGCGCGAAGATGAATTGATTGCCCTGATTGCCGAGAAACAGGCCAATGATCCCACCATCGAAATATGCACCCCGGAGGATTTTGAGGAAGGTTACCTTGCCGGTCTCCAAAGCGACTACGAAACTCTCGATGCACTCAGCAAACAGTGGGTAAAGGTGAAGAACGATCCGAAATTCGACGAATTTCTGGCCTATATCAAGACCGAGTTCTTTGATCGTAAACATAATCATGGCGGAAAACTGGTGATATTTTCGGAGGCCAAGGAAACAACCGATATCCTCAAGCGGCAGTTGGAGACTCACGGCTACACCAAGGTACTGTGCATAGATTCGGGAAATCGCAATGAACGCATGCCGACTGTTCGTGCAAATTTCGATGCCAATATCCCTCTCGATCAGCAGGCGAACGATTACAACATCCTGATTTCCACCGAGGTACTGGCCGAGGGTGTCAACTTGCATCGATCCAACGTCATTGTCAATTATGACACTCCCTGGAACTCAACACGTCTGATGCAGCGTATCGGTCGAGTCAACCGAATCGGTACCACTGCGGCAAAGATCCACGTATACAACTTCTTCCCGACCGCCAAGGTAGACAACGATATCGATCTGCACAAAAAAGCACTTATGAAACTTCAGGCATTCCACTCCGCTCTGGGGGAAGATAGCCAGATCTACTCCGAGGATGAAGAATTCGGGACGTTTGGACTGTTTGACCGGGATGTTGAAGAGGAACGGGATGAGCGTCTCGTGTTCCTGATGGAATTGCGCAAATTCAAGTCTGACAACCCGGAAAAATTCCGCCGTATTCGCAACCTGCCTCTGCGTGCGCGTACAGGACGGAAACAAAGCGATCTGAACGGCAAAACCGTAACCTTTATCAGAAATAAGAAACGGGATGCCTTTTATCGGGTTGGGCCGGATGATGAGATCGAGGAATTGAGTTTTGTGGAAACCGCCCGCGTCTATCAGACCAATGTCAATGAAGCGTCAGAGCCGCTTCACGACCGCCATCATGACCATGTGAACCTGGCCCTTGATGATTTCGCCGGAAAGCTGCAGGCTGAAGCCATACAGCACAAGATTGTAGACACTGCTCAAGGCCCCAACGAACGTAAGGCATTGTCCTACCTGGACGGTTTTCTGAAACTTCCCTTTACCAGCGAAACAGAAAAGCGGCGCATCCGGGCTGCCAAGCACGCTATCAAAATGGCCCGCTTTGCCCAGTTGCAGCGCGGAATCAACGATCTTGCCAAGAGCCAGAAAAAAACACCGGTTACTGCCGTAGCTCTTTTGGAAAAACTGATGGAGATCCTTAACCGCTATCCACTGGAGCCGGAGTTTGAAGAAACCGAACAGCCAATGATCGCTGTAAAAACCTCGGGCGAACTGCGACCTGAAATTATAATATCGGAGTCTTTCTCTTCATGATTCTTAACGAACTGAAACAGAAACTACAGCAGCCATATGAACGCAATGCCTGGCAAACTGTGCTGCGTGAGGTTTTTCCTCGCATCGATATGTATCGGGAACCAAATGCAATCCATTGCGACCATTCGGAGGTGGAATCATTTCTGGAGCTGGGAAATGTCCGGCTGCATGATGACAAGAGACTGGCGATTTTTGAGATCGCACTGACACCGAAAAAGATGATTCAGCGCAATAGGGTGGAACTGCGCAACCTGGTTGCCAAGTACATTGATCAGGAGACTAGCCACGGTGTTCTGGTCATTTTCACCGGACAGAATGAAGATTACCGTTTCACCTTTACCGCCAAAGAATCAGAGTTCAACGACGACGGGGAGTTTGTCGAGCGTCAGACAGCCACCAAGCGCTTCACATACCTGCTCGGTCCCCATGAAACCTGCACCACAGCAGCCCGGCGGTTGAGCCAGCTTGCAGAAAAGCAGGACAGGGCTACCCTCGCTGACGTGGTCGAGGCTTTCTCGGTCGAAAAGCTCAACAAGGAGTTTTTCAACCTCTACAAGGAGCATTACACCACCTTTGTCAATCATCTGCTGGCGGGCAATGTTCCGCAACTGGTCTTCGGAATTCCCCGTCTGGCCGATGAAAAGGAGCTGGACAAAGCCAATAAACCGGTGCGTGATTTTGCCAAGCGCCTGCTGGGCCGCCTAGTTTTTCTCCATTTCATTCAGAAGAAGGGGTGGCTCGGATGCCCCGCTAATCGCACCGACTGGATTGACGGCGAACGAGACTTTGTTCGTAACCTCTTCCTGTCCTGTCCGGACAAGGAAAAATTCTACTCCACGCGGCTTGTACCGCTCTTCTTTGAAGCTCTCAACCGCCCTGACCGCCCTAACGCCATTTTTTCAGTTACCGGAACGCGTGTACCGTATCTGAACGGTGGACTGTTCGAACATGAGAAGTTGCCGAACGACCACAAGCCGCTGCCGGTGGAAAAGCTCGATTTCCCGGCTCCGCTCTTTGAACAGTTGCTGGAGTTTTTCGGCCAGTACAACTTCACCATCGATGAGAACGACCCGGACGATCACGAAGTTGGCATTGATCCGGAGATGCTGGGGCACATATTTGAGAACCTGTTGGAGGACAATAAGGACAAGGGGGCGTTCTATACGCCTAAGGCCATTGTCCAGTATATGTGCCAACAGAGTTTGATCAACTATCTGCAGCAGCATCTTGGTGAGCGCAAAGAGATAGTCAACCTGGTTCGCTTCAAGGATGCCGGTTCTGCCACGGATAAGAACAATTGGGTGCGCCAGAATGCCAAACGGATCGAAGAACTGCTCGATACCCTGAAAATATGTGACCCTGCCATCGGTTCCGGCGCCTTCCCCATTGGCTTGCTCCAGGAAATTTACTGGATCAAGTTGACCCTCGACTGGACCCTGGACCCAGCTGATACCAAGCTCAAGATCATCCAGAATTCCATCTATGGTGTGGATATTGACGCCGGTGCAGTAGAGATTGCCCGTCTCCGCTTCTGGTTGTCGTTGATAGTCGATGAGGATGAGCCGAGACCGCTCCCCAACCTGGATTACAAGATCATGCAGGGGGATTCACTGCTGGAGTCGTTTGAGGGGATTCCTCTGGATAACCTGCAACAAGCTAAAGGTTTCAAAGTTGAAGTATTTTCAAAGCAAGGTCAGGGACAGATGTTTCCCGGTGAACTGCTGGAATACACCCAATCACAAGAGAACACCGCCAGGGCCAAAGAAATCTCCGCTTTGATAAACAAGTATTTTGATGTAACCAATCCAACTAAAAAGCAGGAGTTACACAAACAAATTGACCGCTTTGTACTGGATCACATTGTTTACAATCTCCAGATACAGGAAGAAAAGATTAGCGATGAGTTGACATTGCGCAAGGCGGAGATCAAGCGCAAAGCTGGGCTTGTCAAAGGGTGGAAGCCACCGAAGAAAAATGAACAGCGGCTTGCAGCGCTTGAGGAAGGGCTAAAATCTATTGCCTTGAAAAAAGAAAAATTACAAGAATTGGAGGAAAAACCTGAACGACCATATTTTCTTTGGCATCTCTTCTTTCAGGATGTGTTTGAACAAGGTGGTTTTGACATTGTTATTGGCAATCCGCCATATGTACGTGCCGACAATCCGGACATTGCTCAAGAACGGCTAGCGATCCAAAACGAAATGCGTCACGGAGAACCGCTTTATCAAACCCTTTGGGAGAAATGGGATCTGTTCGTTCCGTTCATCGAACTCGGTTATCGACTTCTGCGAGATAATGGTGTCGAATCCATGATTGTTTCAGATGCCTATTGCCATTCCAAATATGCGATCAAATCACAGGAATGGTTTCTAAAAAATGCTCTTGTACGCCGACTCGACTTTTTGGGAAAATTGCAAATTTTTGATGCTGGCGTCCGCAACATGATCTTCTTTTACGAGCGCTGTGAAGGCACAGAAAATGAGCCGGAACGGCGTCTTCACACAGACACCTTTAACAACGTCACCTTTTTGGCAACCGCACCACAGAGTGAGTTGAGTACCCGTGCTTACTTCCCAGAGGATACGAAGCAAAAAGACTTCACCGTCTCTACGGTACGTCTTGCAGATATATGCTACATCTCTGTCGGTATGGTTGTTCATGCCGACGAAAAGCAAGCGAAAGGTGCATTTGAACTTCAAGACTTGGTTTCTGAAGTTCAAGACTCGTTACACCCTAGACCTTTTGTTGAAGGCAAACATCTTAGCCGTTGGATAGCAACAACAAATAAATGGCTTGAATGGGGTACCAACCGTGCACCAACACTCTTCCGAAGACCAACATTTCCAGAGCTTTATCATTCCGAAAAAATCTTTATTCATAGAACTGGAGGGGAAGGAATTCGAGCATGTTTTGATAACAAAGGCACCGTATGTAACCATACTGTACTGGTCTGCGTGCCATGGCATGGACTCCAATCTGTTCGCAACAAATCACTTCGCAAGTCTGCCGTTTATCAAGACGAGCGGAAAACGAAAGACGATCTGAAGCCTAGTCGTCACTACTTGGAAGAATCAAGTAGAAAATTTAACATTCGTTTTATTCTCGCGGTTATGAACTCATCTGTTGCCCGCCAGTATTTACGCGGCGATCGTCGCAGTAATACTGATTTATACCCAGACGACTGGAAAAAACTCCCTATACCCAATGTATCTTTAGAGCATCAAGCTCCGATTGTTACTATCGTTGATCAAATCCTGACCACCAAGCATGTTAACCCCAATGCAGACATTTCCATTTTTGAAGCCGAAGTAGATAGGTTGGTGAGTGCACTCTACGGCTTAACAGAGGAGGAAATTGCTGAGATAGAGAAATCTCAACTGCCACAACCCGAATCAATTGACAGGAAATCAATTCTCTTCTCTCGTATTCTTCCAGCGCTAAAACAACAAAGCGCTTACTTCTCTCTCGCTGCCGTTAAATACGTTTTGACCGTCGCAGAAATTGAGCTTGCCGACGACACGCTCCGGGAGTATATGAGCGAAGCGATTGCATCCGGAATCGTATCTGATGCCGGACGGGGTTGGTACAGTCGGCACACAAAGTCGGTAAGCCTTGCCCCCAAGCCGGTCACCAAAATAATCCGTGAGGTAAAGAAGGCATTCCCACTCCTCGATTTCTGTTGCTGGTCCACGGTCCAGTTTAATCCCTTTGCCCTCCACCTTATCGCCCAGCCGACCATTTTCCTTTACGCCGAAAGTGATGCCCTGAACAGTGTGGCCGAAACGCTGAAAGAGAGCGGATGGGATGCATGGGCCGATCCCGGTAAGAACGAAGTAGAGCGTTATATCAGGCCGGGGGACAGGACGGTAATCTTGCGGCCATCCATACAAAAACAACCGGAAAGTAAAGATCAGGTAGCGCCAATTGAAAAGGCTCTTGTTGATCTTAAGGTTGAAGCAGCCAGACTCCACCTGATGGACTCCACCGAAGTCCAAAGAATCATTGATGCTGTTCTTGGCTCCGGGCTGCTGCAACTTACTGCTTTACTTGGATATTCAGAGGCGAAGAGAGAAAAAATAGAAAGCGCGGAATTGGCCCACTAATTCCCCACTTTTAAATTTCTGAGGAGTTAATGGGTTAAAAATATGATCCACGATATTTGCTTTACGACCGCATGGCTTGAACAGAAAAAGAAAGAGCTCAAGGGTGTTGATCCGGGATTACTAGAGAAGGCGCTCCATGCCTTTGCCCTTTTGGGACATCTGGCGGAAAGCGAGCTGAGATTCGTTTTCAAAGGAGGAACCAGCCTCCTGCTCCATGTCCCGTTTGTTCGTCGACTCTCCATCGATATTGATATTCTCTGCTCGGCTCCAGCTGCAGAACTTGATCGAGTTCTTGCACAAGCAGCTCAGGTACCGCCGTTTGCCCGCTATGAAGAGCATGAGCGCGGTTTCCGTGGCCTGCCGGAGCGCCGTCACTTCAAATTTTTCTATACGTCTCTTGATTCCAGAAATCCTGCCCCATTCGTCTTGCTTGATGTTGTTGAAGAACCGGAAGTTCCTCATGATGTCATTGTCAAACCGATTACGCCGAGCATTCTTGAGATCCGTCGTGAAATACCGGTCACGATCCCCACGGTAGAAAGCCTGTTGGCGGATAAGCTGACGGCCTTTGCGCCGAGAACAACTGGTGTACCGTTTGAACCGAACAATGGAAAGCCTGCCGACACGATGCAGATCGTCAAGCAGCTCTTTGATGTGGGAGAATTGTTCAACCTTGCGGAAGACCTTACGGCAGTCCGAAGGGTCTATCAGAAGGTCTTTGCGCAGGAAAATGTATACCGTGGTGGAGGATTTACACCTGCAGAGGCTTTGGAAGATACGATTCAGGCATCGCTGAGCCTGAGCATGCATACCCTGAAGGGAGTGAAGGAAACACCAGAAGCACTAATGTTAGTTGATGGGGCACGAAAACTGACTTCGCATCTTGTCGACCATCACTTCAACCTGAATATGGCCAAG
>JAJZQA010000041.1 GCA_021810985.1 Deltaproteobacteria bacterium | reverse complement strand
AATGAAATATCGCTGGGAGACCTGAGCCGTGAGACTTTTCTGGCCCTGTCGCCCGCCTTTCCGACCCTTGAGGCGCTGATTCTCAACGGGATTGGGGAATCCCTGCTTCATCCCGAACTGGAGGAGTTCATTCGCATCGCCCGGCAGGCCATGCCGGCGGAAAGCTGGATCGGGTTTCAGTCCAATGGCCTGCTCCTTGACGAGCAGCGTGCCCTTTCCCTGGTACGGGCCGGTCTGGACAGGATCTGTCTTTCCCTGGATGCCGTTTGCCCCGAGATCTTTCGCTCGATCAGGGAGGGTGGGGAAGTCGAAGATCTCCAGCAGGCATTTGCCGCTTTACGAGCAGCTCGCGAGGCCTGTCCCGAATCCCGCCTGCAGGTCGGGGTTGAATTTGTCGTAATGCGCGATAATCTACAACAGTTACCTGACGTACTCCGCTGGGCGGCCGGCCAAGGGGCCGATTTTGCGATTGTCAGCCATTTTCTGCCCTACGATTTCGATCAGGTTTCACAGGCGGTCTTCGACACCAACTCCGATCAGGCCGTTGCACTGTATCATGCCTGGAAAAGCCGGGCCGAGTCGCTGGGAATCGATATCAGCCAGTACTTTTTTATCAATTTCTACAAGTTTTACCGCACGGACGAAGAGCAGCGGGTGGTGGATTTTGTCAAAGAGATGGTTGCCGATGCCCGCTCCAAAGACTATTTTTTCCATGTCAGAAACCTGCTGGCCCGGGACGAGGCGCTTGCGGAGGAGCTGGCCCGCGTCTTTGCCGAGGCTGAGGCTGTCGCCGCTGAAGTGGGGCTCAGTCTGAAACTGCCGGGTTTGTCTCCTCGGGCGGAGCGCCGCTGCGACTTTATTGAGGATGGCTGTGCGATGGTTTCCTGGGATGGCGCGCTGCATCCCTGTTATTTTCTCTGGCATAGCTATCACTGCCATTTTTCCTACTGGAGAAAATATGTGCCCGGGCTGGAGTCGCCGTGGGGGAGCAGTACCGCCCTTCATTTCACCTATTGGAAGAAGTCGGTCCAGGCAAAGGTTTTCGGAAATGTCGGGGAGAAGGATATCCTGTCTCTCTGGAACGATCAGGACTTTCTTGCATTCCGTGCGGAAGTCCTGGCCGGTGAGTATCCCTGCTGTTCCAACTGCAATCTGGTTCCCTGCGATCATCTCACCGCCGAGGTGTTCGAGAAAGATTGCTTTGACACGCCGGTGCCTTGCGGGGACTGTTTCTGGGGGGTAGGGGTTTATAACTGTCTTCAGTAAGTCATCCATTGCGGGCTTTGAAAGTTCCCGGTAGACCGGATGAATTTGCCTTAGGTAACTGTTCAGGGTGTGTTACAAATACGGAATTCGTGGCCGCTGTCTTTGCCGAAATTATTTGTTTTGTTCAAGGAGCTTTCTGATGTATGAACTTTCCGATATGCACGAAAAATGCAGACAGTGTGGTTTCGATTATGCACGGATCGATTGCGAGCGCTGGAATAAGAACAGTGCCCGGCGGGCCATGTGTCCCGTCTGCGTTTGTACCAGGCATGAAGAACATCAGTGGCAGAACGGCACCTCACAGCTGGTGAAGCGTACGGAAAGCTTCGGATTCGGCGCCTATCGCCTGGTGCCTCCCGGGGGATTTTCCGGGTATAATGCCTTTCATTCCATTCCCTCAGCGGACATGATCGAGCAAATCAAGGATCTTTTGCTGAACAAGGGCTGGAAAGGATACCTGACACTCTGGGATGTTGCCGCCAACCGGGCCCGGCTTGTTGCCGGGACCCCGCTGCAGAAATTCGATCATCAGGAAAAGAGTGAATAGCCGCGGCATGAAAACGCCGAAAGCTCTAGAAAAGTAGCCTTATTTTGTCAAGAGGGGGAGTGATGGTTCGCGAAGGGGATCTGGTTGCCATCTTCAACAGTATTCACCGGGTCATGAAGGCTGAGAAGGTTTTGAAAGAACATCGTCAGGATTTTCTGCTGATTCCGGTGCCACGTTCCCTGGCGTCCGATTGCGGCCTTGCGATCCGTTATGCGGAGGCCGATCACAGCACGATCGACGCAATTCTCGCGGAGGCCGAACTTCTTCCAGAGTTGTTATACCGCTTCCGCGATGGCACATTTGAGCAACTTGCGGAGACACTTTCGGCCGGAACCTGATTGGGGCAGGCCAGTGAAATTCTTTTTTTGAAAAATACAGCACTTATCTGACCCATGATTGATGCGGACTTCGGGTGGCAAACTATTCGTTCAATCGGAAAAAAGCGATGTGAAAAATGACGAAGTGCCTTCAGCCTTTTTCCTTGACATTCGGAATGATGTGCTATATAAACATCAAGCGCGTGAGGCTGTGAGGGTTTTTCACTTGCAGCCCGTTCTTTAAAGGTGTGAAACGTCAAGCCAATACAAGAATTTATGCCTCTTTGGTATACCCGGAGAGGTATTTTTTACGGTATCTTTTTCCGTATGTAAAGTTTGGCGGTGTAGCTCAGTTGGTTAGAGCACACGGCTCATATCCGTGTTGTCCGGGGTTCAAGTCCCTGCACCGCCACCAAAATCCCCCTCTTTCCGCGGAAAAGAGGGGGTTTTTTCGTTTCTGAGGTTTTTTGCTGTTGCAGGGAGTGGCGAAAACGTCGTTCCGGCCGTTTTCGCCTTCTGCGAGCATTTCGGGAGGTTTTACTGCGAACAGATCCGGTTCTGAGAAAAATTTCCGGCATAATTCGTGAGAATCGGCTTTTCAGCCCGGGTGACACGGTGGTCGTTGCGGTTTCCGGAGGTGCGGATTCCGTTGCCCTGCTGGACATCCTCTCCTCAATGCCAGACTTGCGTCTTGACTTGGTGGTCGCCCATCTGGACCATGGATTGCGCGGCACGGAGTCGGATGGTGACGCGGCATTTGTCGAGCAACTTGCCGCCAGCTACCATCTGCCCTGTAAAATCAAGCGTTTGGATGTCAAAGAAATCAGCAAGCTGCGAAAACTTTCCCTGGAAGAGGCTGGTCGGAATGCCCGCTACGAATGGTTTGATGAAGTTGCCAAAGACTGTTCCGCTCGTGCGATCGCTTTGGGGCATCATGCCGATGATCAGGCGGAAACCTTCCTCCTCCGGCTGTTTCGCGGTTCCGGCGCCACCGGGCTCGCAAGTATGCGTCTCCAAACTTTCGCGGGGTATGTCAGACCTCTTTTGCCGTTGACGAGAGCTGAAATTCAGGACTACCTGGAACGGCGCGGTCTTTCGTGTCGCCACGACAGCAGCAATGACGAGACGGTCTTTCTCCGCAATCGAATCCGCCATGAATGCCTCCCCTACCTGAGAACATTCAATCCTGCCATGAGTGAACGGCTGATTAACACGGCGGAAGCACTGGCAGCTGATGAGGCGGTACTGGAAAAGCTTGTCGATGGATTGTTTCCCCGTCTTTCACGCACCGACTCCAATGAGATTGTGCTGAATGTGCCGGCAGTTCGGTCGGAACTGCCGGGGCTGCGTTATCGCCTTTACCGGCGGGCACTTCAGCTTTCGCGTCGTGACCTTGCCCACATTGCCACGACTCATTTGCGACAGATCGACCGCCTTGCGCACTCCGCCAGGACTCAGGGCGAGCAGTCGCTTCCGGGAGGTTTCTCGGTGCTGCGCAGCTATGATGAGCTTCGGTTTTTGCCAACGGAAAAGAAGCAGGGAAGAGAAGCATGGGAAATCCGGATTGATGGTCCAGGACGCTATCTTCTTCCGGATGGGCGTGAAATTTCAATTTGCCTGACCGCACCGCCGGAAAACTGGGAATCAGTGCCGCCGTTTCGAGCCTATTTTGACCCAGCTGCCTTTCCTTTTCCCTGGACGCTGCGAACCTTTCGGCCCGGGGACCGCTTCCGGCCTTTCGGCATGACCGGAACCAGGAAAGTAAAGGATTTCCTTATCGATCGAAAGATCCCCCTTTCGGTGCGCTACCGAACGCCGTTGCTCTTTGCCGCTGAGGAACTCATTTGGCTTTGCGGACTGAGAGTTTCAGAGTCCGGACGGGTGCAGCCGGGAACACGCGAGGTAGCTGAGGTTGCAATTACCTGACAGAGCCGGTATAGTGCTTGTAAAACGGCAGGCCGTATGGTATTTCATTAATACTATCAAAGACGTTCTGCCTCTCCGCGTATCGTACCCGGATGCGCTCCAAGGTAGCTCATCGTTATACTTATCATGAAATAATTCATCGTTTTCAAATACTAAACCTTCAGCAACTCATCCGGCCGGGCCGGATGGAAATAGTCACCGGGGGTACCCTTGAACCAATTTCACAAAAATCTTGCACTGTGGCTTGTCATTGTTCTGATGATGATCCTTGTCTTCAATCTTTTCAATAAATCCCAAACGGGACAGGAAAAGACCACCTATACCGAATTCATCACAGCTCTTGATGCCGGGAAGATTTCTACCGTTACCCTGCGCGGTAACGAGATACTCGGTAAGTATACGACCGGTAAGGAATTCAAAACCTACAAGCCTGAAGATCCAACCCTGACCGGGAAGCTGCTGGAAAAGAAAATACCCGTTACCGCTGAACCTGCGGAAGACAAGGTGCCCTGGTTTTCCATGCTGCTGTCGTGGTTCCCGCTGATCCTCCTGGTTGCCGTCTGGATTTTCTTCATGCGCCAGATGCAGTCGGGCGGCGGCAAAGCCATGGCCTTCGGCAAGAGCCGGGCAAAGCTTCTGACCGAGGCCCAGGGGAAAATCACCTTTGAGGATGTGGCCGGTGTGGATGAGGCCAAGGAGGAACTGGCTGAAATCATTTCGTTCCTGAAAGATCCGAAAAAATTTACCAAGCTAGGCGGCCGACTGCCGAAAGGTGTGCTGCTGGTGGGTCCTCCGGGGACCGGAAAAACTCTGCTGGCACGTGCCATCGCCGGCGAAGCGGGGGTTCCCTTCTTTTCCATTTCCGGTTCCGACTTTGTCGAAATGTTTGTCGGGGTTGGCGCGAGCCGCGTTCGCGACCTTTTTGTTCAGGGGAAAAAGAATGCTCCCTGCATTATCTTTATCGATGAGATCGATGCCGTAGGGCGCCATCGTGGCGCCGGACTCGGTGGTGGCCACGACGAGCGGGAACAGACCCTGAACCAGCTCCTCGTCGAAATGGACGGTTTCGAATCCAACGAAGGGGTGATCCTGATTTCCGCAACCAACCGGCCTGATGTCCTTGATCCTGCGCTTCTCCGCCCCGGTCGTTTCGACCGGCAGGTGGTTGTTCCCCGGCCGGATGTCAAAGGCCGGGAAGAGATCCTGCGGGTCCACTCCCGCAAGACCCCCCTGGCGCCCAGTGTCGACCTTTCGGTCATTGCTCGCGGAACCCCCGGGTTTTCCGGCGCCGATCTTGCCAACGTTGTCAATGAAGCAGCTCTGCTTGCCGCGCGCAAGGACAAGAACCTGGTCGAAATGCAGGACTTTGATGATGCCAAGGACAAAGTCCTGATGGGCGTCGAACGCCGGAGCATGGTCATATCCGAGGACGAAAAGAAAAATACCGCCTATCACGAGGCTGGACATACCCTGGTTGCGAAATTGATTCCCGGGACCGATCCGATCCACAAGGTTTCCATCATTCCGCGCGGCAGGGCACTGGGTATAACCATGCAGCTGCCGACCGAGGACAAGCACTCCTACAATAAGGAAACACTCCTGAACAGGATAGCCGTCCTGATGGGCGGGCGTGCCGCCGAGGAGATCATCTTCCAGACCATGACCACCGGCGCCGGTAACGATATCGAACAGGCTACGGAAATCTCCCGGAAAATGATCTGCGAGTGGGGTATGAGTGATCGGCTCGGTCCGGTCAGCTTCGGCAAAAAGGATGAACAAATCTTCCTTGGCCGCGAAATGTCAACGGCGAAAAATTACAGTGAAGCAACAGCTGTCGAAATCGATGAGGAAATCCGGCGAATCGTCGAAGACAATTACAACCGCGCCCGGACCCTGCTGACGGACAATGTCGATATCCTGCATAAGATTGCCTTGGCGCTGATTGAGAAGGAAAGCCTGAACGGCTCCGATGTTGACGAGATTATCGGCCACAAGGCCGTTGAACCCTCTCCGCCCGCGGAGGCCGAAGAATCCAGAGAAGATTGAAAAACGTAACTGGGTTAATGCAGGTGATCTGATGTGCGATTCCAAAGAGGGCAGGGTGGCACAACCGCTTTCCGGTTCTGAGGTCTGGACGGTTGGAACGCGGGTGCTGCACGTGTCGCAGCGTCCCCATATCATGGGGATTCTCAATGTGACCCCGGATTCCTTTTCTGACGGTTCCCTCTTTCTTGATCCGGGGAAAGCGGTGGAACGTGCCCTGGAGATGGAAGCGGAAGGTGCCGACAGCATCGATATCGGTGGTGAAAGTACCCGGCCCTTTGCCACTCCCGTAGACGAGAATCAGGAACTGCGCAGGGTGCTTCCGGTTATTGAAAAGCTGGCCGGACGTCTGCGGATTCCGATCTCGATCGATACCTACAAGGCGTCGGTGGCACGGGAGGCGATTCGCGCCGGTGCTGAAATTGTCAATGACATCAGTGGCGGCACCTTTGATCCTCGCATGCTGGAAGTAGTGTCCTCTTCTTCCGCCGGCCTGATTATCATGCATACGCGGGGGACCCCGACGGAGATGCTGCGGGATACGGGCTATTCAGACCTCATTCCGGAAATTATCACTTTCCTGCGTCAGCGCCTCTCAGTAGCTGCAATCGCCGGAATCTCAGCAACGCGTATCGTGGTGGACCCGGGCATCGGTTTTGGCAAGAGCCTCGAGGGGAATCTCGAAATCCTGCGAAACCTGGAGCAGTTCGCCGTTCTTGACCGGCCGATCCTGGTCGGGACGTCACGAAAAAGCTTCATCGGCACGATTCTTGGCCGTGAGACAGGAGACCGGGCCTTTGGAACGGCGGCAACAATAGCACTTGCCGTCGCGAAAGGCGCCTCCATCTTCAGGGTGCATGATGTTCGGCAGATGCGCGACGCGGCGCTGATTGCCCACGCAGTGATGTCCTAGCCAGTTCCGCCGGCCTTCTCTGATCCCTTCGGTTTTCCGCTTTTTTGACTTTTGGTGAATGTGATGATGACTCCTCTGGGACATGTTGCCTGGCTTGACCTTGTCGATATCCTGCTTGTCGCATTCATCTTCTACTGGATAATTCTCCTCATTAAAGGAACCATCGCGGTTCGCCTTCTCGTTGGCCTGACCGGACTTTTCCTCTGCTATTTTTTCGCCCAGTTGCTGGGTCTGCAAACACTCTATTGGATCCTGAACAGTTTTTTCGGTGCCATTCTCATTGTTCTGGTGATCATCTTTCAGCATGACATTCGCCGGGCACTTTCAGCCGTGGGCAGGAACACCTTCCTCAAGGAGAGTGATGAAACCGTCTCCGAACTGGCAGAGGAGCTGGTCACGGCAACAGACATTCTCGCTCAGAAAAAGATCGGCGCCTTGATTGTTCTGGAGCGGAAAGTGGAGGTTGAAAACCACCTGGAAGTGGGAACCCAGATTGATGCCAAGGTAACCAGCGAACTCCTGACCTCGATCTTTCTTCCCTATTCCCCGATTCATGACGGCGCCGTTATCATCCAGAAGGAAAAACTGACCAAGGCCGGCTGCTTTCTGCCCTTGTCCCGCAATCCGGAGTTGTGTAAAACACTTGGCACGAGACATCGGGCGGCAATTGGACTTTCGGAGGTTACGGACGCAGTTGTGCTGATAGTTTCAGAGGAAACGGGGGCTGTTTCCCTGGCCTGTGATGGCAAGATCACTCGGGCAATAGATCCCAACACGCTGCGCAAGATGCTGAAGAAACTGATCCTGGTGAAACAGCGTAGGTGGTTTCGATGATATTCTGGAGGCTGTTGGTCAATAATCTTTCTCTTAAGCTACTTGCCCTGCTGCTGGCGGTTTCGCTCTGGCTGCTGGCGACCGGCGCTAAGGATTCGGAACGGGATCTTTCCATACCCCTTGCTCTGCGGAACCTGCCCGCGGGTCTCTCCGTGGCCGGTCCTTTGCCCGATACCGTTGAGGTAACGGTTTCCGGGCCGAGGATTCGACTCCTGGGTCTGCGATCAGAGGAACTGTCACTTTCACTCGACCTGCGCAATCTCCGCGAAGGGACCGTCACCTTCAGCGGCATGGAAAAACGTCTGCGTATTCCGCCGGGCATCACGGTGATGCGTATCTATCCCGCCGTTATTGATGTGAAACTGGTGCGGACGCAGCGACGGGGCGTCAAATAAGTTTTCCAAAATTACCCCAGAAGAAATGAGGATGCAAGCATATGAAGAAACTGTTTGGTACAGATGGCGTGCGGGGGGTGGCCAATGTCTACCCCATGACCACAGAGATGGCAATGCAGATCGGCCGGGCCGCGGCCCATATCTTTAAAAAGGACGGTGACACCCGCAGGCATCGCATCGTTATCGGCAAAGATACGCGTCTTTCCGGGTACATGATCGAAAACGCGCTGGTGGCGGGAATCTGCTCCATGGGCGTTGACGTTCTGCTGGTGGGACCTTTGCCGACACCGGGGATCGCCAATATCACTTCATCCATGCGTGCCGATGCCGGCGTGGTTATCTCCGCGTCCCATAATCCCTTTCAGGACAATGGCATCAAGTTCTTTTCCCGGGACGGGGTAAAGTTGCCCGATACCACGGAACTCGCCATTGAAGAGCTGATCTTTTCCAAGAACATCGACTCCTTTCGGCCCACTGCCACCGAAGTCGGCAAGGCCTACCGCATTGATGACGCCGCCGGCCGGTATATTGTATTTCTCAAAAACGCTTTTCCCAAGGAACTTGACCTGGCAGGAATGAAGATTGTCCTGGATTGCGCCAATGGCGCTGCCTATAAAGTTGCACCCGCGGTTTTTCAGGAACTGGGCGCCGAAGTCATTACTCTCGGCAATAAGCCGAACGGCACCAATATCAATGCCGGTTGCGGATCACTCTATCCCGATGTGATCAGCGAAGCGGTACGGGCCAACGGTGCGGATCTCGGGATTGCCCTCGATGGTGACGCGGACCGGGTCATCTTTGTGGATGAATTCGGTAATGAGGTGGACGGTGACCATATCATGGCCATCTGCGCTACGGACCTGTTGAAAAGAAGGAAGTTGAAGAAGAATACCCTGGTGGCAACGGTAATGAGTAATATGGGGTTGGATATTGCCGTCAGAAATGCCGGCGGCAAAATCGTCAAGACCGCGGTTGGTGACCGCTACGTGGTCGAGGAGATGTTCAAGAACGGTTACAATTTCGGCGGCGAGCAGTCGGGGCACCTCATCTTCCTTGACTACAACACCACCGGGGATGGCATTCAGTCCGCTCTTCAGGTCCTGGCCATCATGCGGCGGAAAGAGCGTCGGCTTTCCGAATTGGCACAAGTCATGACCGCCCTGCCGCAGGTGCTGGTGAATGTCCGTGTGAAGAAAAAGAAGGATATTACGACCTTTCCTGAAGTTGCCGCGCTGATTGCCGACATAGAGGGCAAATTGAACGATGAGGGACGGATTCTCATACGCTATTCCGGAACGGAACCTTTGTTGCGAATCATGATCGAAGGGGTAGACAGGGAAGAAATTCAGTCTTGGGCTGAAGAGATCGCCGGCCTGGTCCGCGCCAGGATAGGGGGAGAGTAACGTGGCAAAACTTGGAGGTAATATCGATCATGTGGCAACAATTGGGCAGGCACGCGACGGAAACGAACCTGATCCGGTCGCCGCGGCGGCTATTGCCGAATTGGCCGGTGCCGACGGGATAACAATACATCTCCGTGAGGATCGCCGCCACATCCAGGACCGTGATCTGAAAATTCTTCGTCAGGTAGTCAAGACAAAGCTTAATCTGGAGATGGCCGCCACCGATGAGATGGTGGAAATTGCCCTTGCCGTGAAACCGGACATGTGCACCCTGGTGCCGGAAAAACGCCAGGAACTGACGACCGAAGGCGGTCTCGATGTGCGTATGCATGCGCAGTCGATCGAAAAAGCGATTGCCCGACTTCATGATGGCGGCATTCTGACCAGCCTTTTTATCGACCCGGATTCGGACCAGATCAAGGCAGCCAACAAGATCGGGGCTGACTATGTGGAGATTCATACCGGCAGTTTTGCCGATGCCGTTGACTGGAAAACCGAGGAGCAGGAACTGATCAAGATCGAGAATGCCATCAAGCTTTCCACGAAGCTCGGGCTGGGTGTCAATGCCGGTCATGGGCTCACTTATACCAACATCAAGAAGGTTGCCGCGTTAGGCGGCGTTGAAGAGTATAATATCGGCCACTCGATCATCTCCAAGGCGGTGCTGGTGGGACTTGATCGGGCTGTGCGGGATATGGTCGAATTGATAAAATACGCCTGAGTAATTGCCGGACGTTTCTTCCGGACTGTTGCTGACGCCTTTTCCCCTTTCGGTCCGGTTCCTGCCCCGTGCTGCCCGCGACAACCGCCTCCGAGTTGACTTTCACTTTCCGAAGGGTAGTCTTTTCATAGAGACAGCCAAGGAGGTGTCCCATGAAAAGAATATTTCTTCTCGGTGCAGCCTTTCTGCTGCTAGCGGGTTGTGCCCACGTAATCAGCGAAGAGTCTCGTAACCTGGTTGATCCGACGATACAATTTCAGAACCTGCGATCAAACCCTGACTCTTATCTGGGAAAATATGTCATGTTGGGCGGAACAGTTGCCGCTGTGCGGAATTCTAAAGAAGGCTCTCAGTTGGAAGTGGTCCAATCGCCCCTCGAAAGCGATGATCTTCCCGAGGAAACCTCCCACACTTCGGGCGGACGATTCCTGGCAACAACTTCGCGCTTTCTCGATCCGCTTGTCTATGAAATTGGGCGTAGAGTGACCGTGGTCGGCCAGGTCCAGGGGAAAAAGACTTTGCCGATCGATCAGGTAGACTATACCTATCCGATTATCACCATTCGCGAGATCCATGTCTGGAGCAAGTCTGAGCTTGAGCAGTCCCAGTATCCTCCGCCAGGATATTACTATGATCCTTTCTGGCCTGGCGGACCTCCCTACTGGTGGTATCGCCGCCCCTATTCCTGGTGAGTGAAAGGGGTGTAGTCCCGGGTCCGTGCCATTGTTTAAACGGTATCTGACGGACTATTTTCCCCATTGGAGAATGGATTTCTCGGGAATCCATGCGTAATTGGTCATTTGAAAGACGTTTCCCCCCAAATGAAACCCATGTGATGCCGGGGGAGAAAAACTTTGACAAACAAGAAGGCATTACTTTACTATTGCCGCACATTACAGCCGAGGTTTGCGCATGGAATCCGCTTTAGCTCTCATTGAAACAGAGCTGAAAAATGTTGAACTGCAGTTCAAGAAAGACCTGGAATCCGATGTGTTTCTTATCCGAAAGGTTGGGGAATATGTCCTTTCCAGTGGCGGCAAGAGAATCCGTCCCGCCTTGCTGCTTCTTTCCGCCAAACTCTGCGGGTATGAGGGGCAGCGGCACATTTCCCTGGCAAGCGTTATAGAATTCATTCATACGGCAACCTTGCTTCATGATGATGTGGTGGATAATGCCAGTCTGCGAAGAGGATTGGCCTCCGCGAATACCTTGTGGGGAAACGAGGCGTCGGTACTTGTGGGCGACTACCTGTTTTCCAAATCATTTTCTTTAATGGTTAAGGATGGCGACCTGGACATCCTGCGCGTTCTGTCCGGAGCAACGACGATTATTGCTCAAGGAGAGGTGATGCAGCTCGTTTCCATGAGTGAACTGGAAATGACCGAAGAGCGGTATATTGAGGTGATCAAGTGCA
>JAJZQA010000040.1 GCA_021810985.1 Deltaproteobacteria bacterium | reverse complement strand
TTCAGGACCTCTTTCTTCAACGCCGCAAGTACTTCATCCTCGAACAGCAGCCCACCCAGGCGAGCATACATATTCTCCAGGGAGTGAAAGTCCCCCACTTCGACAAAGTAGTGAAAGAGGTCATGCAAGTTGCGCTTAAGGGCGTGTAATTGTTCCGGGAGCGCGGAGGAAAGGCTTTCCAGAATAATTTTACTGACCGCTGACTCTATCCAGTCATCCGCAAGCGTACTTGCCAGTTCCTGAAAATTCTCCCTGCATGGTGCGGAAAGATTCTGGGAAGCGACCAGCTTTTTCAGTGTCTCCAGATACTCGGCGGGCACGAATTCATCCACGATCTCTTCGCGAAAAACAATGTCAAGCCTAGCTTCAAGATTAGCAGGTGGTTGCGGAATTGATGCCGATTCCATCATGAGGGCGTCTGTCAGGTGTTTCATGCTTTCCAGAATATGGGGAGGAAGGACAACGTAACTTTCTTGGGAGCGGGTAAACAGCTCCCGTGCAGCTGAGGTCGGCAGGTAGGGCATAACTTCCATAAGGCTGAATTCTTGTTGCCGGCAGTGTTCCAGAACGCTATCGAAGAACTGCCGGCGCGGTTCCGGTTTCAATCGACCGACAAATTCGCCGATTTTTTCAAGGGCAGACTCTTCCAAAGGCGAAAGCTGGCCTGCCCCCCCCGGATTCCCGCATCAACTCAACTATCAAGGCTGAAATTTGCCAAATGGCTCCCTGGGGCAGGCTGTTTACTATCCCGGCCAGTTCCTCTGGGCTGACGAAACTCTTTATTTCCAAGCCGGCACAGGACGAATCCTCGGATACTTGCATGAATTTCGCGACAAGAACTCCCCACAAAGAATGATGGCAGGGAATTCGACGATGAGCTTTTTCTTCTAAAAAACCGTTTCTTGACTGAAAAGCATCATACTGAACACAGCAGACCTCCAGGTTCCGGATGCCTGCTTCACGGACGACCTGTTCAATCCCTCCCCTGGTGAAGATCTCCGCCCTTTTTTCCGCGAGAATCTGGCTAAACGACTCGATTTCAGCAGCGGTAACCCCTTTGCGGCAAGTAAGAATGGCCACCCCGTGATGGGATAGTGTCCGAACAAAACTTCTCGAAGCCGGGACAAGATTCCCGAGGGAACCTTCACCCGCAAGCAGGGTCTCCCGGGCAACCCCCAAACTAATCGCCTCGCGGTCCGCGCATAATCGGGCAAGCATTTCAGCTGTCCGTTCGCAGGACCGCACAACGACAGGATGACCTTGCGGATAGGAGGAGACATTGCGACGTGCGCCGGCAAATTCACGGACAACCGCGCCAATGAGCCCAGCATCCAGACCGGCCGAAACGATATCCGTCCTTTCACACTCCATATATTTAACTCCGCACCTTTTTCAGAGTCAGTTTATACTTTCAGACACGACATGCTAAAATGTTTTCATGAACTATATAACAATAAAAACATTCTCCTGTAAACTGGCAAATGCTGATTAGGACATTCAGAATAATTTTTTCCCAGGCGAGAAATTATCACAAAAAAAACCACCCCTACCTCGTTCCCTTACTTACCCTTTCCCAGGAGTCTGTCGGACTTAGAAAATCGAAGTAAAAATCAGTTGAGGCAGGAAAGATTTTGTTGATTTTGCTGGATAATAGCTGCTCTATTGCTCAAAAAACGACTAAACAGGGACCATCCAGACAGATTTGCACCAGATTCACCTTAAGTCCGGCAAGATCCTAGACAACGAATAACTCGCGGAAGAGTTCAGTCGAGGCGAAAGTCCTTATCGGACAATCCGGTATTTTTTTTCATCCGGGAAAAGGTAATCACCGTTTTGTCCCGATTATTTTCCTCAATAATGAGTCGCTTGAGCTCTCCTCCCTGTTGAAATACGAGTTGAAGCTCCTTCATAACGCCTTTTTCGCGGGGCGTAATCTGTAAGGAAATGGTTCCGCCACGACGTTCCGCGCGGATATCAAATCCAGTTGGGAGAGTCTTTACCGGGTGATCGAGAAATTCGAACCAGCGGGCCAACCCCTGCTCGGGTGGAAGTGCCAACTTCTGTCGAATTCCTTCCTTGGGAAGCTTGAGCGTCAAGGAATTGTCTTTCAGCAGGACACGACTGGCGTATGGCGCATTGAGTTCCATGTAAAAAGTATCCGGCTTCTTGAAGCGCACCTCACCATGCGTGACCAGCTTCCTCTTCATGAGAGAAAGTTGTTTTTCCTGGGTGATCTCCGCGGTAAAATCATTGACCCCCACAAAAGCTTTGCGCAACATCTCCAAACCCTCCAAGGCAGAGAGAGCGGACGCTTGCGCAGCTGACACATTCGGAATGAGAATAACGAAGAGTGAAAAGAATAAAAGCAATCGTACAGTCATGGCAAGAACTCCCTGAAAAACGTGATAGACAAGTTGGTTAGCGGCAGAGACAAAAGGTTCAGATACAAAAAAACCCCTCGGCAAGGGGAAAAAGTGACAATGGTAATTATTACTTCGGCATTCAAACAACACAACCCTGATGTAGGGTACGGCGCGCCGTGCCGGGATTTGGCGAGGCACGCCTAGTCCCTGTTTACCAGTGATATTTTAAGTGCCCCGTGACAACCATCAGCACGAGCGAGTATGCCGTTTCAATTGGTTCCTAGATTTTTCCCACACCTAAAGTGAGTTGAGCCATGGCGATTTTTTCACCCGCGACAAAAGCTTCACCCTCCATCAGGAACAGACGGCCAAAAGACTTGACAATTCGAACCGAGACAAGGAGACGATCTCCGGCCCGAACCTCACGACTGAATTCGGCATGGTCGATGGATGCAAGAAAACCACCTTCTCCTTTTTCTGTCGCCGCGGCGATGCCGCCAAGCTGCGCCATGGATTCCAGAAGTAAAATCTGCGAAAATCCTCCCGGCTCATACGTTACGCATTTGATCCCCGTTGCGCTGATCCCGGGTTCACGAGTGGTCACGCGATCAATAAAAACGAAGGGATTCCGGTGCGGAAGATAGTCGCAGGGGTCTGAAGACACAACTTGCTCAGGCAGTAAAATCGATTCCATAATAGGGGCCCTCAGGAGATGCCGCGTAGTGAGTCGCGGAACCACCGGGAGAAAGTGTTGCGAGCAAAGCTACCAGCGACAAGCCTCCCATGGCGAGGGAATGGCCGAGAAGCGGGCCCGTTTCCAGACGGGGGACATCCGGCAACCGCGCAACAATTGACTCCATCTCTCCGGCAATGCCGGAAAGAGATACCAGCCGCGGGTTGAATGCCGGATTAAAAATCCTGTCAAGACCTTCTTTCTCACGCCCCGGCAGCAAGCGGCCGACTGTCCTGACATCGCCAGCCAGGGCCCTGATCCTGGCAGCGCGACTCCTGGCAACATCTCCCTTTTCAAGCACAAGAATACCGGCGCCTTCGCTAAATCCGGCGGCAAAGCGCCGCAACTGCCCGATATCCCGGAAAGCCTCTATCATGAAGGGATCAAGTTCATCAACTCCCCCCGTCAGCATGATGTCCGCACGATCCTCTTCAAGGAAACGGCAGGCCATCTGAAAGGCGGATTCAGCGGAACAAAAGCGCTGGACAAAGGTAACGTTCGGCCCTTTCAAACCATGTTCAATGGAAGCATTGCTTGCCGGCGCATTGGGAACGGTATTGGGAAACAGCATCGGCACCAGACCATCGCAGCCGTTGGAAAGATATCGGCGCAGAAATTCTTCGGAGTTGGCGATTCCGCCAAAACCGCAACCAAGGACGATGCCGACTCGCGTAGAGCCGAACGCCGCCGGATCAAGGCCGGCGTCCTTCAGGGCCATGCCTGCCGCTACAACGGCGAAGAGACTGCAGCGGTCAAATTTACGGGCCTTCAACGGCGTCATGAATTCCGCCGCCTTAAACGCCTCTGCCCGCCCCCAAAGATGACCTTCCCCCCCGGCAAGTTCAACCGGAACAGGACGCAAGGCTGAAACGCCGGTACGAAGCGTTTCTCTGAGTGGCTCGATGCCCACACCTGCCGAGGATATGGCGGCAACTCCAGTTACGGCGATTTCCGTCCGGGACTTTCTCATCGTGACACCACCAGAGTTGTAATATTGCCGCCAAAGGCGAAAGAATTGGAAAGGGCAATGGGAACGGAGCTTTCCTTTTTACCTTCATGGCAGTAGTCGAGATCGCATTCCGGATCAGCTCCACGGAAATTGAGCGTCTGGGGAATGATTCCCGCGTTAAGCGCAACAACGGTCGCTACCGCCTCGATAGCGCCGGCAGATCCCAGGCAGTGACCGGTCAGTCCTTTCGTGGAAACCAACGGCACTTCAGACGCCCTCTCACCGAAAACCAGTTTCATCGCCTTTGTCTCTACGACATCGTTTAAGGGAGTAGCGGTCCCATGCGCATTGACCCAGCCAACCTCACCTCTGGCAACTCCGGCAAATTCCAAAGCCGCATTCATCACCCTGGCCGCTTCGACTCCGCTCGGCTCGGGTGCCGTCATATGATAGGCTTCCCCGGTCGCCGCATACCCGAGAATGTACCCATAAATTTTTGCGCCGCGCCGTTTCGCCTCGGTTTCATCTTCAAGCACGAGGAAAGCGGCGCCTTCCCCAAGGGAGATCCCCTTGCGAGCCAGACTGAAGGGCGCGCAGGGCTCCGGGTCAACCACCCGCAGAGAATTGAACCCGGCGTAGGTCAGAAGGGAAATGGCATCAGAGCCGCCACAAACAATCGCTTTGAGCCTCCCCGTGGCAACAAGATCGGCGCCCCAGCCAATTGCCGTTGATGAGGATGAACAGGCCGTCGTTATGGTGCCCTGGTAGCCCCCCAGTCCATAGCGGGTGGCGATGGCTGTGGAAGTACGATCCGGAAGGATACCGCGCAACAGGGAGGGCCGAGCCTTCTTTCCAGCCAAAGTTTCACCGAGCCACTGTTCCGCCTGGAGCATACCGGCGGCTCCGGCTCCAAGGGAAACCCCGATGTCGTAAGGAGAATAGTGATCGGTCACACCGCTCTCAGCCAAAGCCTCACCAGCGGCAAGGACCCCAAACTGGTCAGCCCGCGACAGGTTTGCCGCTGTTTTCCGGTCAAAACGGGACAACGGATCGTAGCCACGTACCTGTGCCGCAATCTGAGCCGGAAAGGGCGAGACGTCGAACAGGTCCATGGCCCCAATGGCACTCCGTCCTTCGAGGAGATTGGACGAAAAAGTCGCAATGTCCTGTCCGGCCCCGCAAAAAATTCCTCGTCCAGTTATGGCAATTCTTTTCTTGTGCATGAAATTCCTGTGTACTGGGGGACTATCAAACTATTCCGCCATCAACAATCAGGCACTGACCGGTGATATAAGACGCTTTGTCGGAAGCAAGGAAAGCAACTGTTTCCGCTACTTCCTCCGGTCGCCCGATTCTTCGAAGTGAAGAACTCTTTATGATGCCCTCCACCAATTCCGGCTTCAACGAGGCAATCATTTCCGTATCGATAAGGCCTGGTGACACCGTGTTAACCCGAATTCCCATCGGCCCGACTTCCCGCGCCAGCGAGCGGGTGAAGCTGATCGCCGCCCCCTTGCTTGCCGCGTAGTTCGTCTGGCCGGGATTTCCGGTAAATGCGGAAATTGATGAAATGGTTATTATCGCACCCTTCTTGCGGGCAATCATTTTCCTGACACCCCATTTGCAACAATGAAACAGCGGATAGAGATTGCCTTCAATAACGTCAGCCCAGTCGCGTTCCGACATCATGGCAAGGTAGGCGTCACGCAGAATACCCGCATTATTAACCAGAACATCAATATGACCGGAATCGGCGGACGCTGCATCCATCAGCTCGACCGCTCCTTCGGCGGATCTCACATCGGCCTTGACTACCCGGATTTCTCCCGGGAGGCCAGCAGCCTCTTCCAGGAGGGAACGAGCTGCCTCATCATTACTCAAGTAGGCAGCGGTAACCAGAGCACCTTCCTGGGCAAAACGGAGGGAAATTGCCCTGCCGATGCCTCGCGTCCCCCCTGTCACTACAACAATTTTTCCGCTGAATTCCATCGTAACTCCAGTGCGCTAAGTAGTTTCCATCCGGAAACTCCGGATGTGAAACTAGTGGTTTCCAATCTGGAAACAAGGAACGTTTTGTCCTGACAAGAAACTTTTGCTTGCAAAAGTTGACAGCTAAGGCTGCCCGCAGGGCGAGTCAAAATCAAGGGATTGTGCGGAGACGTACTACTGTATGTCGCACAAACAAAACCGCTGATTGACACTGTCAGGGCGAAAAAGGACCGTTTCCGGATGGAAACTAAGTAGCTGCGATGTGATAGTACGTGCCAAGGGAGTCTACTCTTTCCACAAGCTTCTTGTCAAGAATGACGGCTCGGCGACAGGAATCACACACTTGTCAGCAACCATTTCAGATACGGTGACTATACAGCTCGACAATCACTCAAGCATCGAATAGAATGAAAAAATTGTGTCCCGTTCTTTCATGTCAGAAGGAAGTAACTCCATTAATCCCTGAGGAGAAACTGCATGGATTCAACTGATTCCCGCCGAAGCGACTCATGCGCTCAAAATCGAGTACTGCACTACAAGGCTCGCCGCGAAAAACCGGCCGAATACCCGGACAGGTATCCCGTTCCGGACCAAAAGGTGTCATGGCAGAGCGAATTCCCGGACTATCGCCCCCCCTACTATGTTTCGCCAGTAGTATGCGCAAATGATTGCACCAGGAATCCCAAAGGCTGGGCTGATCCTGAGGATATTACCTTACTTCCCTGTGTCCCCGAAGAATCTTTTGAAGGTGTTCTGATTCACGATCGAGCGGGACGCCCTCTCAATCCTCTCGGGAGGACCGGTATTTCCGGGCGGGGACTTCTCGGCAAGTGGGGCCCCAATTATGCCGCGGATCCGATTATTACCCGGTTAAATAGAAGTTCAGGAATACTGGAAATGCTGGCGATTCAGAGAAAAGACAATGGCCAGTGGGCAATTCCAGGCGGCATGGTTGACAAGGGTGAAGAGGTTTCACGGACGTTGTCCCGGGAACTGCGGGAGGAAACGGGCGTTACCCTTGCCATGGATCAGGGAAAAATGATATATCGAGGATATGTCGATGACCCCCGCAATACCGATCATGCCTGGATGGAGACCACGGCAAAGCATCTGCACCTGAGTGACGAGATTGCTGACCGGATGAATCTTCTTGCCGGTGACGACGCTTGTGCCGTCAGGTGGCTGCCGCTCCTGCCGGAAAACATGCAGCAACTCTATGCAAGCCACTGCTCACTGATCATAAAGACCTTATCAGAGATGGTTCGCAACAACTCCTTTGCTTTATCGATCAGCGAAATCAGTACCATTGCGAACCTGCTGCACACCTTTGACGAGAAACAAGTCTCATGAGTTTTATCTGCCTGGCATCCCAGGCAATAGGAATGGCGCATCTTTCCTTTTGAAAAAAAAACACCCCGGGGCCAGCAACGCCAGGGAAGTGCGCGTCTTTGGTAGCGGGGTGCATCACAGGAGGGTCTCAGTGATGTATGTACACTACGCAAAGATTAATTTCAATATAAATAAAATTTATTTACCCAAACAATAACCAACAATCCCGTCGACATGCTGTGCCAAGTGGAAAGATTGTTTTCGCCCTTCGCCGCCCCTCTCACCAACATGAACCAGGGCAGGCAGGGACTATCGCCCTGAATATCGGAGACCCTTGTGACAACCAGAAAATTGCGGATAGCAGGAGTCATCGCCATGACGAGTGCTGTTTTGAGTATCCCCGTCATGCTCCTGTCCTACCACTATTATGAGAACGATGAACCGGGTTACGCTCTTTTCCTCACCTTCGCACAAATTATCGGTCTGAGTTTGTTTATCTATCTGAATTCATTTCTGAAAAAGTTTCTTAATCAGCGTTTCAGCTTTCACGAATGCGATAATTATATTGATTTTCTGATAACGATAAACGTGTTCCTCACCCTTGCCGGCATTGGAACACTTTTACTTCCGGTAGTGGCACAACCTCTGGCGCAATTTTCCCTGTTGCTCATTGTCAGCTTTGGAGTGGGACAACTACTCTTCGGCATGAAACTCTTTCATGTGCCCGATTCCCTGCAGGGAATGCTAAAACCCTTCTGCTTTTTCACCATCCTCACCGGGATACTTATTGCAACAATCTTTCTCTTTCCGCTTGCCAGCCTGACCGGTGCACTAGGAGATGTCATCCTCGGCACCATTTTCTTTAACGCAGCTAGAAAGCCGCGGGAAAACACTTCCAACTGAAATATTCCCGCAGTAACCGCGCAAAAGAATTACTCTCTGCTGCCGGTACAACCAAAGAAGAAAGCCACGACGACCACCATGAAACTCCCGCATCCCCTTTACGAAGCTACGCTCATCCGTCGTTACAAACGATTTCTTGCTGATGTACAACTTCTCGACGGGGAAACAATTACCGTACATTGTCCAAATTCAGGCAGTATGCTGGGCTGTGCGGAACCAGGCAGCGCGGTGATTCTGTCACGGAGCTTGAACGAGAAACGAAAGCTGCCTTTCACCCTGGAATTGATCCGGATACATGGCCACTGGGTCGGGATCAACACCATGAGACCAAATCACCTTGTCCGGGAAGCCATCTCTCTGGGCAAGATTCCGGAACTCCGCGGATATCCGGAGATTCGTTCCGAAGTGCGGTACGGAACCAACAGCCGGGTAGATCTTCTCCTCTCAGGACCGGATGGCTCCTGCCATGTGGAGGTGAAAAATGTAACCCTCCTCAACAATAAAAGTGCTCTCTTTCCGGATGCGGTTACCACACGTGGGCAAAAACACCTGCACGAACTGATGAAGGTAGTCCAGGCCGGTGGCCGTGGGGTAATATTCTTCGTGGTCCAACGAGAAGACGCTCACACATTCGGGCCAGCTGACGCAATAGACCCGACCTACGGAAAACTGCTGAGGCTGGCGGTCCAGAATGGAGTGGAGGCACTTGCCTATCAGGCACATGTCAGCCCCCGGGAAATATATCTCACACGTCGATTGCACATCACCCTTGCTGAACCAGCTGACCAGACAAGCCAACTTCTTGCCCAATAGAACGGGCGTTTTTTAGCGCAGCAGGAGCTTTTGCTGCTCTTCGGGTGTCAGGTTTCGCAGTCGCTCACGCATGTTTTTCCGTTCCTCCGGAGACATACGATGCCACCTCTCACGGAGGACCTCCCGTTGCTCGGGTGGTAATTTTCTGAACCAGCGATAGCGGCTGCGGATCCGCTCCTGCTCTTCGGGGGGAAGTTTCCGAAACTCCGAGAATCTCTTGCGGATCTTCTCCTTTTGTTCAGGAGACATTTTTTGCCAACGCTGAAAACGCTCCTGAGCATCTCGCCGCTCATCAGCGCTCATCCGTGACCATTTTTCGGCGTTTTTACGAAGCCTTCCCTGCTTTTCGGGAGACAACGCTGGCCATTGTTCTTTAAACGGCTGCAATGATTGCTGCTCTTCTTTTGTCAGCTGATCCCAAGAGGTTCCTTGCACATCTCCCCAGGCAAGTGACGCCGCAAACATTCCTCCGACAAGGATCACCAACCGCAGAAACCTATTCATACGCGCCGTCCTTTACCAGCTCACAACCTGCTTTGTTATTTGATTGCACCTTCAATTCCTCCACTCGTCACCTCATCATTAACGTACGGCAATCCCCGGCAGCCACCCTCGCGTATAGATAGATTTCAACCTTGTTTACAAAGTTCCTACAGAGAACCTGGCCCAGACAACGTCACTACCCTGTGTGATCGGAACTCTCGAGCCAACGGTAAAAATCCAGGTCTTTGTATAGTTCCAACTGTTCCTGGTTGGTAAGTAGTTCCAGATCCTCAACCTGTCCGGAAGAGATATTGTTCTGTTCCTGGTAATTCCACAAGGAGAGAGTAAGGACAAGCGCCACAGCCGTAACGAGGCTGCCCGCCGTAGCCCAGCGAGGGAAACGCGCATACCATGGAACCACTACCTCTACAGCTTCCAAAGCCCTGAACCGGGCGGCACGAAGTCGCATTCTAACGTGCGGGTCCGTTTGAACCTCGGTTTCGTCCATCATTTTTTTCAGACTGTCTACGAATAATTTTTCGTTTTTTTCGCTCGTCATGGCCTATGCTCCTCAAGCAAGATTCTCAGACGGTGTACTGCCCGCGAATAATGGGTTTTGACGCTACCGGTTGAACAGCCCATGGCAAACGCCGTCTGCGCCACGTCCATACCTTCCCAGGCCCGCAACAGGAAAGCCTGTCGCTGCCGCAAAGGCAAGGAAAGAATGGATGTCTTCAAAACTTCCGCGGCATGGGAATTAAGCAGTGACCTGACCGGATCAGGGGAATTCGTATCCGGCATCGTCTGTATCGGATCTTCCCGATCGCCTTCGTCCTCCCCCGATTTTCCGAACCAGGTTCGAAATCGGTTACGTACCGCGGTACGTCGATACCAGTCAGTGATCTTGTTCTGGAGGATTTTAAAAAACAATGCCCCCCACTCACCTTCGGGGCGAGTGGAATAACGGCGAACAAAGCCTAACATGGCATCCTGAACCAGATCGAGAGCTTCTTCAGAGTCACCGACCGAAAACTCGGCCATTCGATATGCCCGCGTTTCCACACTCGATAAAAATAGGTTAAGTGATTCAGTAGTATCCAGAGTTATCCTCCACCACCATCTTTAATTGACAAAACGCACGGTCAACATATTGGTTGACGTATTTGTGTACCTTCGCCAGCCACATCGCGAAAAAGTAAAGGGCCAAATGCGGCCCCTCAAGTTCAATCCCTGTGACCCCCTGCAAGGTCTCTGATCGCATGCTGACAAAAGTAGATATGCACTGGCGAAAGCTTCGCCAGCAAGAACAAATCATTCTGATGAACCGGCAACTTACTGCAGGCAGTTAAAAAGCCCCATACACCAGAAACAGTCTCCACAAGGGATCGTATTAGTGTAACAGTCCTGCTCAAACTCTTCCGCATAAATATATTCGCAGGGGATCAGATTACAATTGGAGCAGACCGGGTATTCATGTCGCAAGACTTCGTCTCGAAAAGAGAGGAACTCCTCATCATTCCAAATTTCCTGGATATCTGAATCGGCCAGATTTCCGAATTCCTTGGGAGCAACATGTTTTTTACGCCCGGAGAAATGGCAAACGAAGCGATGCCATAAAAAATAACAGGGATGGACGGTTCCGTCCCACGAAACAAAAGCGCCGCCGTTTTCAATGAAGTCGCAACGCCGGTCGATACTTGGTGAGACATTAGGTAATTTCAACTGCAAACCTGTCTCGTCCGCCACGGCCTGCGCTGCCGCAAAGATATCTTTCACCTTCTGGATCTGTGCTTCATCCATGGCAAGAAGGTTTTTCACATGCAGGAAGATATCCTTCGAACGAGCCTCTTCCATCATCTCTGCGACAAAATCTACCACCCGCTGCTCCTCGGGTGTTCTGATATATTTGCAGAAACCGAGATAAAAGTAATTACTGACATCAATGCCTTCCGTCTCCGCCTTTCTTTTCCAAGCCAGGAAGAGCTCGACAGCTTGATCGGTGTTCGAATCATAGGCGGCCTGGGAGACGTGCTCGGCACCATACGGCAGGAGATGGCTCACCAGAGCAAAATCAGCCCCACGGGAAGCTGACCAACGCAGGACATCCGGCAACTGGTGAATATTATCCCGCATTACCACGAATTCGACCCCGACCTGGACAGTGGAATCCGGAACTTTTTTTCTCGCCTGCTCCAAAGCGACAAAGGCACGGTCAAGATCAGCAACTTCTCCTCCCTCCCGCAGCTTGCGGAAGGTATCCGGACAAATTGCGTCAAGGGAAAGACAGATTTTGTCAAGGCCGGCCTCAAGGAGAGACACAGCTCTTTTCTCGTCGAGAAGGAGACCGTTCGATTGGAACCCGACCCAGCTTCCCTCAGGCATCAGGCTTTTGGCTATACAAATATAATCCTCAAGCTCGGGATGAAGTAACGACTCCCCTATTCCGTTGAGTATAACCGCCTCGGCCTGCGAAAAAGCTGGGGAAAGAGCAAGAAA
>JAJZQA010000039.1 GCA_021810985.1 Deltaproteobacteria bacterium | reverse complement strand
TTGTCACCGGAGAGAAAAAAGCAGGTACTTTTTTCTTTATATTGCCCGTTTTATGTGGGTAGCAAGGTTGTGTCGCGTGAAAGTTTTTGTAGTAATTCCAACGTATAACGAATGTGATAACATTATCAAAATCATTCCGGAAGTGCTCGCCCAGGATCCAAGAATATCCATCCTCGTTGTTGACGATAACTCTCCCGACGGGACTGGTGATGTTGTTGAGAAAATGGCTGAAAGCGATGCACGGATTCTTTTGTTGCGGCGTTCAGGAAAACTCGGTTTGGGATCTGCGTATCGCGAAGGCTTTCGAATCGCTCTGCGGGAAGGTGCCTCGTTTGTAGTCGAAATGGATGCCGATTTTTCGCACGATCCGAAAAGTTTACCGTCTTTGCTCAAAGAAGCGGAATCCTATGATCTTGTAATCGGTTCACGGTACAAAACAGGAGTAAGTGTTGTGAACTGGCCGATCAGAAGACTTCTCCTGAGTTACTGCGCGACAATTTACACCAGGATGATAACCGGACTCAAGGTGTCTGATTGTACCAGCGGATTCAAATGCTTCCGGCGCGAAGTTCTGGAATCTATTAACCTTGATAAAGTCTGCTCTGACGGATATTCTTTTCAGATTGAGATGAATTTCCTCTGTATGGAACAAGGGTTTAAAATTGGTGAGGTGCCGATTATTTTTATCGACCGGCATGCCGGGACCTCAAAGATGTCGAAGAAGATTGTTCGAGAAGCAGTACTAATGGTCTGGAAATTGAGAATCGGCTCTTTACTCAGACGACTGTTCTGCTCTGGAGTCGCTCGTGATAAACGAAATCTGGGCTCTGTTCTGTGAAGTAGCTTTTTGGTGCTGGATTTTCTCAGCAGCGGGTTTTTTTTACTTTTCTTTTCCCTCTCATGGTACTTTTGCAAGAAAGCCGGCCATGGCATGGGGAACCGCTTTTCTCTTTACCTACGCTGCTTGGGGTTTTGCCATGGTTCGTTTCTGAAGGGGACGATCTTTACACATTCTGCGGCAATGTTCTTGTGGCAATGTACATCGTTGTGGGCAGATAGTTTGTCTATGGTGGATTGTCTGCAGTACTCTTTAATTGCAGCGGGTCAGACGCTAGTGCTTCCAAGAACCCGATTCCCTCGCACACGACTACCTATCTTTCTCCCGGAGTGTTTTCAATGATTCAACTTCACAATGTGTTCATGTCGTATCAGGGTGATGGTGCTGCTCTGAGCAACGTGACCCTTAAAATTCCCAAGGGTGAATTTGTCTTTCTGACTGGTGTTTCCGGGGCAGGCAAATCGACTTTGATGAAGCTGCTCTATGGCGCTTTGAGGCCTACGCGGGGGCAGATTGTAATCGATGGCATCAATGTCACCAAACTCACTTCCTCCCAATTACCTTTTCTCCGCCGCAAAGTCGGCGTTGTCTTTCAGGATTTCAAACTACTTCCCTCACGAACAGTGTTAGAGAATGTAGCCTTGACTCTCGAAGTGATGGGCTGGGGGAAAAAGGATATTAATAAACGTGTCTACCATGTCCTCAAGCAAATGGGCCTGGAACACAAAATCAATTCAACCCCACTCAGGCTTTCTGGTGGTGAGCAGCAACGTGTTGCGTTGGCTCGCGCCTTGGTCAACGAACCAAAGATTATTCTGGCGGATGAGCCGACGGGAAATCTCGATGAGTAGTCTAAAGAAATAGTTCTTTCCATATTGAGAGAGGCAAATGTGCGGGGCAGTACCGTGGTTGTGGCAACCCATGACAGGAGACTTATCGATAATTGTCACAAACGGCTTGTCGTTTTGGATAAGGGCCGTCTCGTGGAGGATGCCGATGCCGCGTAAAAAGGTTGCGAAAAGACCGAAACTTGCCAGAGAGGGTTTTAGCGGACGCATCCATTATTTTGTGGAAAGGGCCTTTGTTAACCTCAAGCAGAATCTGCTCGTCACCCTTTTAACAATCGGAACAATCACCCTGGCTTTTTTGATTCTTTCATTGGCACTGCTCATCTATGTGAATTTGGAGCGGGTAACGGAAAACTGGAGCGATAGGGTACAGGTAACTACCTATTTCGCAAGTAGTCTTTCAACGAGTGATCTTACGTCCCTCAAGTCGCAAATACGTGCGCTGGAAGGGACGGCTGACATTCATTACGTGTCTCAGGAAGAAGCGCTTCAAAAATTTTATGCTCGGCTTAAGGGCCAGGAGGCACTCTTGGACGGCGTCTCTCCCGACGTCCTCCCTGCATCACTTGAAATTCAGCTGAAAAAGTCGCACCGCGACAGTGCGTCTATTTCCCTCTATGTGGAGCGGCTGAAAAAAATACCGCTGATCAGCGAAGTACAATACGGTGAAGAATGGGTAAAACGCTTCAGTCATTTCATGGATCTAATACGTTTTGCCGGAATATTGGTGGCTGGGTTCATTGTCCTGGCAGTGGTTTTCATTGTTGCCAATACCATCAAGTTGACGATTTATGCGCGCAAAGACGAATTGGAACTGATGGGACTTGTGGGTGCGACTCGACTGTTTATCAAGATCCCTTTTCTCATCGAAGGGGTTGTGCAGGGAATTGCCGGGGCGGCACTGGCGATTCTTTTTCTTTTGGGTGTCTACCTGGCTTTTCTCCAAAATGCCGACTTCTTTTTCAGTTTTAATACCATGGAGGCAGGGCTGCTTTTTCTCCCGCTCAGCTACCTGGCCGCCTTACTCTTTGCTGGCGCTGCCCTTGGTTTTTTGGGAAGTCTTGCATCCCTTAAAAGATTTATCAGTTTGTGACCATGCCAATCATCGTACTCATATTTCTGTTTCTCATCTCCGGTTTCTCACCTTCCGCATGGTCTGCTGATGCCAAAAAGCAGCTCCAGGGCATCAAGAAAGAGATTCGGGAGAAAAAACGCCTGATCACTAAGACCGCGCAGGTGGAAAGCGCCGTATCCAGTGAATTGTCAAAAATAGATCAGAGCCTACGGAGTAAGGAACAGAGTCTTTCCGCTCTCAACCGGGACATGAAATCTATCGAGAATGGCCTTGAAAAAACCCGTTCCGAAATCGAGATTGTGGTGAAGGATGTCGAGGCCAGAAAGAAGTTGATACAGAACCGTCTGGTTGCGGTGTATAAAGCCGGTGAGGTGGGTAATATACGCTTTCTCTTTTCTTCGGAGTCTTTGCCCGGGATGCTGGAAAATCTCCGCTACATGAAATCCCTGTTGGAGAATGATCGTCAGCGGGTGGCGGATTACAACGAACGGATCGGAAAGCTTAAAGAGCTGAAGGCGAGTATCGAGCTGGATGTCCGCCGTAAGGAGAATCTTAAAAAGAGCATCTTGGTGAAAAAACAGGAAATAGAGGCTGAGAAGACGAGCAAGGCCACCCTGCTTCTGAAAGTTCGCGAGGACAAGAAGGCCTATATTGCATCATTGAAAGAGCTTGAGACAAATTCCCGGCGCCTGCAATCGATCGTGGAAAAACTTGAAGCGGCCAGCAGAAAGAGATATACTGCGAGAACGCGTGAGCGAGCTGTTCAGTCAGCGAAGAAAGAGGATAGACCCTTTGTCCCGCCACCAACTTCCACCGGTTTCGGTGCCCAAAAGGGCCGACTTTCCTTACCAACACAAGGCCGGATTATTGGCTCCTTCGGCAGACATAAGCACCCTGAGTTCAGTTCCTATACGATTAGCAACGGAATATCCATTGCTGCACCTGTCGGGTCAGACGTACGTTCCATTTACCCTGGAACAATTGTCTTCTCGAATTATTTCAAGGGATATGGAAATATGGTGATTGTGGATCACGGTGGCGGGTTTTTTAGTCTGTATGCCCACAATTCCAAAGTCTTCAAGCGGGTTGGCGCGAATGTCGGGAAGAATGAGCTTTTGGCGAGTGTCGGGGATGTTGATTCTCCTCGCGGCGCGATGCTTTATTTCGAAATCAGATACCAGGGGAAGCCGATAAATCCGGCTCCCTGGGTTCGATAGCATTAACTAGGTTAACTTAGCATAGTTCTGGAGGAAAAATGGTGACGAAAAGAAAAGGAAGCAAAATTGCCCTGTTGATAGCAGCCATTTCCGCCTTGGTTGTGGTCATCGGTTTAGGGGTTCAGCACCGTTGTGCCGCGGAGAGCGGGAATGATTATGAATCTATCGAGCTTTTTACCGATGTCCTCAAGATAGTCCAGAAAAACTACGTCGAAGAGGTTGACACAAAGAAACTTGTCTATGGCGCCATCAACGGCATGCTCGCGTCGCTTGACCCTCACAGTTCCTTTCTGCCTCCTGAAATGTACAAGGAAATGAAAATTGAAACAAAAGGGTCATTCGGTGGGCTGGGCATTGAAATAACGGTGAAGGACGGGTATCTTACGGTTATTTCTCCCATAGAAGATACTCCGGCTTTTCGTGCCGGTATCAAAGCCGGTGACCAGATCCTTAAAATTGAAGATAAACTCACCAAGGACATGACGATCATTGACGCGGTAAAGCGCATGAGGGGGCCTAAGGGGAGTAAAGTCACCATAACAATTATGCGGGAAGGTTTTGATAAGCCGAAAGAGTTCACTTTGGTACGCGACATTATTCAGGTCAAGAGCATCAAGTTCAAGACTCTCGACAATGGCTACGGCTATGTCAGAATTGCCCAGTTCCAGGAGAAAACCGACGAAGACCTTATCAAGGCTCTGCAGGCCTTGAAACAGGAAAACGGCGGATCTCTCAAGGGGCTCATTCTTGACATGCGCAACGATCCCGGCGGTCTTCTTGATCAGGCTGTAAGAGTTGCGGAGCACTTCGTCGCTGAAGGAGAGTTGATTGTCTATACGGAAGGGCGTGACCCGGATGCCAAGATGAGATTTGCCTCTCGCAAAGGGAAAAAAGAGATTGGCTATCCTATGGTGGTTCTCATAAATGGTGGCAGCGCCAGTGCCTCGGAGATCGTGGCAGGTGCCCTTCAGGACCATAACCGGGCTGTTATTCTGGGAACTCAGAGTTTTGGCAAGGGATCCGTGCAGACTATCATTCCTCTGTCCGAGGATTCCGGTCTGAGACTTACAACCGCCAAATATTATACCCCCAAGGGTCGTTCGATTCAGGCAAAGGGAATTACCCCGGACATTATTGTAGAGAGCCTCGAAATTACCGCTGCCGAGAAAAAGGACACCCTGAGCATCCGCGAAAAAGATCTCGAAAATCATATCGCAACGGAAGGCAGCGAGGAAAAGATCGAAAAGAAGGATCAAAAGCTTCCGGCGTATAAGATGGACGAACAGTTCAAGGGAGATTACCAGATCCTTCGGGCCCTTGATCTTCTGAAAGGATGGGAAATCCTGAAGAGCATGCAGAAAACGGGGTAGTGTGAATTATTTTCGCCAGGTAACAAAACGTCTGAACCCCGGAACGGCAAGCAATCCCGGCCCGGGGTTCAGACGATGTAGCTCTAAGAGCGAAATTACGCTTTCTTCTTAGCTGTGCGGCCCGGCTTTTTGGGTGCCGCTTTTTCCGCTTTCAATTTTGCCGCCCGGACTGCGCGTGCTTTTGCGAGATTTTCAGCCAATCCCCGTTCTTGAGCCATTTTCTTTCTGCCTTCCGAGAAATTTCTGGCAGTCAATGGTTGGCTGGAGGGGATATTGAACTGCTTGCGGTATTCGCCCGGTTTTAAACCATGTGCTTGAGCGAGGTGACGGGCGAGGGTTTTCATTCCGCCTCTGCCACAGATCAAGCAATAGACCTGGTCTGCCTGGAATGCTTTTTTAAGGCTCATTGTTGGAGCTTTTTTCTCAGCTTCAGCGGGTGCTTCGAGAATTGATCCTGAAACTTCAAGTTGCTGGAGTGCTGCATAAACCTTTTGTATCTCTTGTAGCAGTTCCTCTGTTGTCATTTCATTAACAGAGGCGTGTGATGAGACAATGTTTGCGGCAAGTTCAACCAGTGTTGCGGGCATTTTCTATCCCTCCTTAAAAGATTTTCAAGTCGATATTCTCTTATTTAAACGTAAAAATGCTTAAAATCAAGCGAAATACCTTGAATAAATAAAAAGATACTGACTTAACCACTGTTGTTGTCTGTTTTTATCCTGTGTAGCACTCTGGTGCTACTTCTTTCTACTGTAAGGGAACTGATATGCCGAAAATTGAAATTGATGAGCAGAGGTGCAAAGGTTGTGGATTATGTACCATAGCATGCCCGAAAGGATGTATTGTCTTGAGTGAGCAGATGAATAATTACGGCTATACGACGGCAATTCTGGGTGAAGCAAAGCACAAATGTACCGGTTGTGCTTTGTGCGCCGAGATGTGTCCAGACTTGGCCATATTGGTGTTCAAGTAGTTCGATGCTGAGTTACTGTCTGGAAACAGACTTGTGAGCAGAATTATGGAGCAACGATAATTTCATCACCTGTTGCGTCAGGGATAGTCATTGTCGTGTTGTTTGGAAAATGGCTGCGATGATTAAGGTCAGCGGGAGGGATATTTTGCCAAATCGTTTGCTGGTAAAAGGAAATGAGGCCATCTGTATGGGGGCCATTGAAGCTGGGTGCCGATACTATTTCGGCTATCCAATCACGCCACAAAATGATATCCCGGAATTCATGTCCCGGGAGATGCCGGGTTTGAATGGCGAATTCATACAGGCTGAGAGTGAAATTGCCGCGATCAACATGGTGATGGGGGCGGCTGCAACCGGCGCCCGGGCCATGACCTCTTCATCCGGTCCCGGGATATCCTTGAAGCTGGAAGCAATTTCCTATATGGCAGGAATGGAGTTGCCGTGCCTCATTGTGAACATCTCCCGCTCAGGGCCGGGACTTGGCGGAATTGACGCTTCCCAGGGAGATTATTTTCAGGCGGTCAAAGGTGGCGGACATGGTGGTTACCATATGGTTGTGATAGCGCCGGCGTCAATTCAGGAAATGTATGATATGACGATGCACGCTTTTGACCTTGCGGAAATTTACCGTACACCGGTCATGATTCTCGGTGATTCCGTTGTCGGCCAAATGAAAGAACCTCTGATTCCGCATCGGCGCCCAAAAACCGAATTCCCGGCCAAGGATTGGGCCCTTCGCGGTACAGGGGGTGGAGAGCAACGGGTCGTCAAATCTCTTTTTCTCGGTGATGGAGAACTGGAGGCACATAACTGGAAGCTTCATGCGAAATATCAGCAGTTACAGGAAAAAGAGGCTCGCTGGGAGGAGTATGAGACTTCCGATGCCACTCTGATCGTAACGGGATTCGGGTCGGCTGCAAGGATTGCGAAATCGGCGGTAATGATGGCCAGGGAGGAGGGCCTCAAGGTTGGCCTGTTGCGACCGATAACGCTCTTTCCTTTCCCTGTGCAGGCCTTTGCTTCCCTTACCGCTCGCTGCAAGAAGGTTCTGGATATTGAGCTCAATACCGGTCAGATGGTCGAAGACGTCAGGCTCTCCGTAGCGCGTGATGCGGAGGTCCACTTCTATGGCAGGCCTTCGGGAACCGGTTCTCTCCCCACTCCGGAAGAGCTTCTGGAGCAGATCAGAAGGTACCTTTAACACTTCCCTCAGCGGCACTTTGCCGGTGATAATTCAAGAACCACTGTCGAGGTTACAAAATGCAACAGGTATTCAAAAAACCCGCGGCGTTGAAAGATGTTCAAACTCATTTTTGTCCTGGATGCCACCATGGGACTATCCATCGGCTGGTAGCGGAGGCGTTGGATGAGTTTGGACTTCAAGAAAAGACTATTGGCGTGGCATCTGTAGGTTGTTCGGTGTTTTTGTATCATTATTTCGATATTGACGTTGTTGAGGCTCCTCACGGACGTGCGCCAGCCGTTGCAACCGGTGTTAAACGGGCCAAGCCGGAAAGCTTTGTCTTTACCTATCAGGGTGACGGTGATCTGGCTGCAATCGGTACGGCCGAGATAATTCACGCAGCTAACCGGGGCGAAGATATAACGGTAATATTCGTGAATAATACCACCTATGGCATGACGGGAGGGCAGATGGCTCCAACCACGCTTCTTGGTCAAAAAACCTCAACGTCACCGTATGGCAGAAGGTCGGAAAAAGAAGGTTTCCCGATCCGGGTTACCGAAATGCTAGCGGGGTTGGATGGCGTAGCTTTTGCGGCAAGGACGTCGGTAGACTCACCAAAAAACCTCATGGATGCAAAGCGTCAAATCAAGAAAGCCTTCCAGTATCAGGTTGAAGGGAAGGGTTTCTCGTTCGTTGAGGTTTTGTCTGCGTGTCCGACCAATTGGGGTATGAATGCTGTCGCGGCGAACGAAAGGGTCGGGAGCGAGATGTGTGAATATTTCAAACTCGGTGTCTTTAAAGATACCGCGAGCCTCTGATTTGTCGTTGTCTGTCGATTAGGGGGCTAGGATTTCATTCAGTGGATTGGGGGATTGCGCATGAGGCATGATATGTTTATGTCCGGTTTTGGTGGTCAAGGGGTACTTCTTGCGGGCACTCTTTTAGCCCATGCTGCCATTATTGAAGGAAAAAATGTTTCTTTCCTTCCGTCATACGGAGTAGAAAAAAGGGGTGGGGCGGCACATTGCACGGTTGTTATCGCTGACGGTGATGTTGGTTCCCCGGTCATTGGAAATCCTTCCGTCGGGGTAATTCTCAACCAGTTGTCAATGGACAAATATGCCCGGAAAATCAAGGTCGGAGGGATTTGTATCGTTAATTCCTCGCTGGTTGACCTGTTTGAATTTGATCGGGACGATGTTGAAGTTATTTCGCTTAACATGAACGCAATTGCGCAGAAGGTAGGGGACCCTCGGATGGTCAACATGGTCGCGGTCGGAGCATATGCCGCAAGGACCGGGGTTGTTTCGCTCGCGGCTCTGGCCGCGGCGCTCAAGCTCAGCCTGCCGGAGCGTAACCATAAATATATCCCGGCAAATATCCGCGTGCTGGAGGCGGGCGCGGCAGAGATTGCGCGGAATGGTGAACAGTTGGTATTATGATCCGCGTAAGCGAAAAGGCTTGACGGAGACGCGCGACTTTGATATATACCTATTCTGCCTGTTGGGGGATCGTCTAGCGGCAGGACTGCGGACTCTGACTCCGCCAACCAAGGTTCGAATCCTTGTCCCCCAGCCATAACTGGCAATCAGATAAGATAGCAGGAAAATTTCGGTCCCATCGTCTAGCGGTTAGGACACCGGCCTTTCACGTCGGTAACAGGGGTTCAAGTCCCCTTGGGATCACCATTCATTCTGAAGCCTTCGTCTCCTCAACAGGATACGAGGGCTTTTTTTTGCTATTTTCCCCTCATGGCCTATCGGTTGTCTCGACCGCCTGAAAACACAGAATTTCCCCTGTGCCCTAATGGTTGTGCCGTCAGTGATGAGTTTCTTGAATATCCTCCCGTTATCATCCGAACTTCAGTGGCTGCATGCAGTTTTCCGTGTTTTGCTTTGCCGGTTCAGCGAACAATGTCTCAATTCTCATCTTGCTGCTTCGCCGGGTTTTACGGTGGTACGACAAGGAAAATCAGTGGATTAGCGGTTGCTGTCGTTTTGAACCTATGTTATAAAGATTGGACCCGTGTAAAGTCTTTTTGAAAGCGGTTTTGCCGGTTTCCGGGGTGAATCGGGACAACTTTCTCTCTGGTTCTGAGTCCGGGAATAATTGGTGTTGGAATGGCATGGCGGCAGCTATTTTCGCTGCACAGGTTTGCGTCATGGCCGTTTGGGAGCTTATCTATGCTGGGGATTGATAAAATAATCGAAAACGCCTTACTGGAAGATATTCTCACCGGTGACATTACCACCATGGCCGTTGTCCCGGAAAAACGCGGCGCGGAGGCGAGGCTGATCGCAAAAGAGCCAATGGTGCTGGCTGGTAGTGAAGTTGCTGCTCGGGTGTTTGCCATTGTTGACCCGGAAGTGCGCTTTAAGGCCCGCTTTGCGGACGGGGCACGGTTGCGGGCCGGAGATGTCATTGCGGACATTACCGGTGATGCTGCGTCTCTGCTTCAGGCGGAGAGAGTGGCGTTGAATCTCCTGCAAAGAATGTCCGGCATCGCAACTTTGACTTCCCGCTATAAAGAGGCTGTTGCCGGGACCGACGCGAAAGTCGTTGATACCAGAAAGACCACCCCTGGCTTGCGTCAGCTGGAAAAATATGCTGTTCGCATTGGCGGGGGGAGCAACCATCGCACCGGTTTATATGATGCTGTCCTGATCAAAGAAAACCATATAGCCGCTGCCGGTGGCATATCCATCGCGGTTGCCCGCGCCCGCGCCTATGTTCCCCATACCATGAAGGTAGAAGTGGAAACGGAGAATTTAGACCAGGTGGCCGAGGCTCTTGCCGCCGGAGCCGATATCATCATGTTGGATAATATGGACCTGGAAACGATGCGGCGGGCAGTTGCCCTGATCGAAGGACGCTCTCTGTGCGAGGCTTCCGGCGGAGTTTCTCTGGAAACCATTGCTGCGATCGCCGCAACTGGAGTTGATATAATCTCTGTTGGCGCGTTAACCCATTCAGCTCGTGCGATGGATATCTCTATGCTTTTGGGGGAGTAGTGAAGGAAGCGGACACACCCAGTATCGATGGTGAAAAACAGCCCCTCGAACAGAGAATGCTGGAACTCTTTCGTGGCAGAAATGGGCGTGTGGTTTCCGGCGAAGAGCTCGGAACTGCTCTGAAGGTATCTCGTACTGCTGTCTGGAAACATGTAAAAAATCTGCTTTCGCAAGGATATCAAATTGAATCCGTTCCCTCGCGAGGGTACCGCTTTCTTGCCGCTCCTGATGTCCTTACCTCCCTTGAAATAACTTCCGGTCTACACACAAAACGAATCGGCTGCCAGATTTCAAGTGTTCGGGAAACTGAGTCGACCAACCTCTTGGCCTTCCGTCTCGCGGAAAACTCAGCTCCGGATGGCACTGTTGTGATTGCCGAGGCACAAACCGGCGGGAAAGGCCGTCTTGGCAGGCATTGGGAGTCACCTCCCGGGGTAAACCTTTATTGTTCCGTGATCTTGCGTCCCCCCATGTCGCCAGTCAGGGCTCCCCAGTTAACTTTCCTTTCCGCGGTTGCGGTTGCTCGGGCAATCGAAGAGGTTGCCCAACTGCAGCCAACAATCAAGTGGCCGAATGACGTGCTGTTGAATGGCCGGAAGGTCGCCGGTCTTCTCAATGAGATGAGTGCCGAAACAGACACCATTCATTGTGTCGTTCTAGGTATCGGAGTCAACATCAATATGGAACGGGGGCAGTTTCCGAACGATTTGCGCCAGCCGGCCACCTCCCTGTTTCTGGAAAAAGGCGTTTCAATCAATCGTGTCGACTTTACCAAGGCACTACTCACCGCCCTTGATGTGCTCTATGAAGACTACCTGTCTCACGGGTTTCCGGGCATCCGGGAGGAGTGGCTTTCTCGCAGTACGATTCAGGGTCGGAGGGTCAGCGTCTCTTTCGGGAACGGGGAAATGGTGGGAGTGGTCAGTGGTGTCGACAATGATGGTGCGCTTCTGATTACTCGAGGGGACGGGACTCAGGATCGGGTGCTTGCCGGAGATGTCACGGTCCTGTAGCTTCCAACGACGCCTGTTGCCGGGCGTTTCGTATTCATTGCTTATGTAGGAGAGTGTCTGCGTGTTATTTGTCATTGATGTGGGCAATACGAACATGGTGCTTGGCTTGTACGAAGGTGACCGTCTCGTGAGGGATTGGCGGATTGCTACAGATACGGCCAAGACCGTTGATGAATATGCAATATTGATTCGCGAACTCTTTCACTTTTCAGGGATTGAGTGCGCCTCGGTTGCGGATATAATACTTTCATCCGTCGTGCCGGCTCTGACCGGGGTTCTGGAGCGGATGTCGCTACGCTATTTCAATCTGAAACCGTACGTGGTCGGTCCAGGAATTAAAACCGGCATGCCGATTCATTATGAGAATCCCAAGGAAGTCGGCGCTGATCGCATCGTCAATGCTGTGGCTGCATACGAAAAATACAGCACTGCTCTGATCATTGTAGATTTTGGAACCGCGACGACTTTTGATCTGGTTAATACCAAGGGACATTATTGTGGTGGTGTCATAGCGCCCGGGATAATGATTTCCGCTGAGGCGCTGTTTCAGAAGGCAAGCAAGCTTCCGAGGGTGGATGTGATCAAACCATCTTCG
>JAJZQA010000038.1 GCA_021810985.1 Deltaproteobacteria bacterium | reverse complement strand
TCTGTTGCCGCTGGCAAAGATGTTGTCGAGTTCGGGCTGCGCAGGGCCCAGGGTCCGGACGGGGGGCTCAGTGAGGTTCGCGGGGCGTATATCGGCGGGGCACGCAGTACCAGCAACGTTCGGGCCGGGCAGCTCCTCGGGATTCCGGTGAAGGGAACGCATGCCCACAGCTGGATCATGGCGTTCCCGGACGAACTCTCATCCTTTCGGGCCTATGCGGAGGTTTTTCCCGATAGTTCGATCCTGCTGGTGGATACCTACGACACGCTCAAGAGCGGTATTCCCAATGCCATCATTGTTGCGCGGGAATTGCGTGAAAAGGGCCATGAACTGCGAGCAGTCCGCCTTGATTCGGGTGATTTGGCGTTCCTGAGCCGCGAGACGCGGCGAATGCTCGATGAAGCAGGGTTCCCGGGGGTCAAGATCCTGGCATCGAATGAACTGGATGAGTATGTGATTCGTTCCATCCGGGAACAGGGCGGCCAGATCGATTTCTATGGCGTCGGAACCAGACTCGCCACCTGCCAGGGGGAGGGTGGCGGGGCGCTGGGCGGCGTCTACAAACTTGTTCGTCATAAAGGTGACCCGAAATTGAAGGTCACCAGTGATTTTTCGAAGAGCACGATCCCCGACCGGAAGAAGTTGTTTCGCGCGATTGACACTAACGGGATCTATCTGATGGACATCATCTGCAGGGAAAACGAAATCGTGGCAGCGGGTGATCTCGTTTATAATCCCAGGAACCCGCAAGGCACGGTACCCATTCCTGCGTCTGCCGTGCTGAAACCGATTCGCTCGGTTGTGATGGCTGACGGGATGGTGACGAATCCTTCGCCGTCCCTCAGTGAAATGGCGGATCTCTGTCAGGCTCAGCTCAGGCTGCTCCCTGAAGGAGTTCGCCGTTTTGAAGATGTCCTGCCCTACGGAGTCTATCTCAGCCCGGGTCTTCACGACTTGCGGCTGCGCATGATCGAAGAGGTGCGGAAGGGGTATCGCTGATGCGACCCGCTTCCGGAAATGATGTACTACCAATTTCAGATCAAGGAAGAGCTCAAGGCGGCGAGGCGTACTGAAGTGTACGTTGATCAGCCGAAGACGAGTCAATACAGAGAGGGCCTTGATAGGGAATTGGAATAATCGGACGGGAGGTTAGAAGGAGGCAGCAATGGATAGAGGTTCGGCTTTGCTCATTGAAGATGTGCAGAATGATTTCTGCTCCGGGGGAGCCCTTGCCGTTCCGGGAGGAGATGAGGTTGTACCGGTGTTGAACCGCTATATCGAGATGTTTCTGGAAAAGGGCCTGCCTATCTTTGCGTCCCGTGATTGGCATCCGGAGGAATCGAGCCATTTCAACTCCCATGGCGGTATCTGGCCGGTTCACTGTGTGCGGGACAGTGAGGGGGCGCGATTTCATCCGGCGCTGCAGCTTCCGGATGATGTGGTGGTCATCTCCAAGGGGATGGACCCGGCGGAAGACGGATTTTCTTCTTTCGCAGCGGTCTGTGAAAGGGGGCTGAGTTTTGCCGCATCCCTTGCGGAGCGAGGCGTCAAGCATATTTATATCGGCGGGCTTGCGACCGATTATTGTGTAAAGTATACCGTTTTGGAGGCGCTCAAATCTGGGTATTCCGTTACGCTGCTGATTGACGCGGTTCGGGGAGTGGACCTGCAGCCGGGGGATGCGGAGATGGCGATCCGGGAGATGGTCCTGGCGGGCGCCGGTGTTGCCTGTCTGGGACGTTTGTCGAGGTGAGAAGCATCGCTGGGAGCGGCACTGTGCCGCTCCCAGCGATAGAGGAATTACTTGGACTCGCGTGCGGTAACCATGTGCAGCGCTTTGCTGAAGGTGGCCGCGGTTGCCGCTTTAATTTCTTCGACGACGTTTGAGGGGGCCGGTGAATCCAGGGAGAGGATTACCATGGCCTCTCCTTCCTTTTCCCGTCTGCCAAGACTCATAGCGGCAATGTTGATTTCGTGCTGACCAAGGATCATGCCGATTTTGCCGATCATGCCGGGCCGGTCTTCATAGGTGAGCAGCAGCATGTGTTCTTCCGGGGTGAAATCGACCTGATAGTCGCGTAGCCGGACGATACGCGGTGTGCCCTCGAAATGCGTGCCGGAGATGACCCTCTTTTCATTTGGCCCTTCAATGGTGATGGTAACCATGTTGGAGAAGGAGCCGGTCTCGGTAATCTTGACTTCTTCTATCGCAATTCCCATGTTTTCAGCGACCAGGTTGGCATTTACCATATTCACGTCTTGCTCAACCTTGCGGTTGAGCAGAGCAGCCAGGCCGCAGACGGTGATGGGCGAGGTGCAATATTCGGCAATGTTCCCTTCGTAGGTGAAGGTCACCTTATTCATGTTGGTATCGAGCAGTTGTACGACGAAATCGCCCATGATGTTGACCAGGCGCAGGAAGGGGCGCATCTGTTCCATGAGGGTAAGGTCGAAACGGGGGATATTGACGGCATTTTCCAGCGGCTGCTCATCAAGGTAACGGATAATTTCGCGAGACACATCCACGGAGACATTGATCTGTGCTTCATTGGTGGATGCGCCGAGGTGGGGCATCGAGAGCACCTTTTCGTGGGCGATGATATTTTTCAGGAGCTCGGATTTCGGCGGCTCCTCGGTCCAGACATCGATGGCCGCGCCACCGAGCTTGCCGCTATTGAGGGCATTGAGCAGAGCTTCGTCGTTGATGATCCCGCCACGGGCAGTGTTGATGAGGATAACGCCATCCTTCATCTGGCCGATTTCCTTTTCGCCGATCAGGTTGCGGGTTTCCTCGGTCATCGGGATATGCAGGGTAATGATGTCCGCGGTCCTGATGAGTTCTTCGAGGGAGACAAGCCTGATGCCGAGATCCTTGGCCCTTTTCTCCGATACATAGGGGTCGCTGCCGATCACCTCGCATTCGAAGGCCTGCAGCCTCGTGACAACGCGTCCGCCAACCTTGCTCAGTCCGATTACCCCGGCTACCTTGCCTTTGAGTTCCGAACCGACCAATGCGGAACGTTTCCATTCGCCCCTTTTGAGGCTTGCGTCCGCTTTGGCGATATTCCTGCAGAGAGAAAGGAGCAACGCCAGGGTATGTTCAGCCACGCTGTTGGTGTTGCCGAAGGGCGCGTTGAGGACAATAATGCCCTTTTCGCTTGCGACCTTCACATCGACGCTGTCGATGCCGACGCCTGCGCGGGCTACCAGCTTCAGCTTCTTGCCCGCTTCGAGTACATCCCGGTCGACTTTCGTTGCGCTCCGGGTAACAATTGCTTCATAATCGCCAATGACTGAGATCAGTTCCTCTTTGCTGAGCCCAAGACGGACGTCCACCTGTATGCGTGGGTCCTTTTCCAGGATCAAGAGTCCCTCATGTGCCAGCTGTTCGGTTACGATTACTTTCATGTCCACTCCTTTTCATGGGTAGTGTTCCAAAACCGAAGAGGTTTTAGTAAAGGTGAAACATCATAGCTTCGTTGTGGTGATTTTGCAAGAAAATCAGTGAAAACGGTGTTTTATCGCGTGTTCCGCCGTGAGGAATGCTCAGATATCATGCTGTTATGGGCAGAAAGCGGCATGAAAAGACATTGCCATCCCTGTTACCGGCAATAGCGTTTGAGCAGATCCTGGTAGGAATCGATGCGCCGGTCCCGGAGAAAGGGCCAGATACGCCGGACATTTTCACTGCGTGCCAGATCTAATTCGACGTTGCAGAGCTGATCACCTTCAGTGCCGGCCTGGGAGAGAATTTCACCCTGGCAGCCGGCGGCAAAGCTGCTGCCCCAGAAAAGGATGCCGTTGCCGGAGTCATCGGCGGCTTCAAATCCGGCCCGGTTGACGCTGATGACCGGTATGCCGTTGGCAACGGCATGGGAGCGCTGGATAGTGATCCAGGCGTCCCGCTGACGCTCCTGTTCCTCAGGGGTGTCGTTCGGATCCCAGCCGATCGCGGTCGGGTATATCAGCAGTTCCGCGCCGGCCAGAGCCATCAGGCGGGCGCCTTCGGGAAACCACTGGTCCCAGCAGACCAGAATGCCGAGTCTGCCGACCGAGGTGTCGATGGGGGAAAAGCCCAGGTCGCCGGGCGTGAAATAGAATTTTTCGTAGAATCCGGGATCGTCCGGGATATGCATCTTGCGGTAGGTTCCGGCAATCGTTCCGTCCTTCTCGAAGACGACTGCGGTATTGTGATAGAGACCGGCGGCGCGGCGCTCGAAAAGCGAGGCAACGAGGACGACCCCGCATTCGCGGGCAACGCTGGCGAGCAGATTGCTCGAGGGACCGGGGATCGGTTCCGCCTGATCGAAGCAACGGGTGTCTTCGTGCTGGCAGAAATACAGGCCGACATGAAGCTCCTGCAGGATAACCAACTTTGCTCCAAGTCGTGAGGCTTCCCGGATAGCTGCGATGCTTTTCGCCAGATTTCCCGAGGTGTCGCTGGTGCAGGATTGTTGCACGAGAGCAACTTTCAGGCTGTTCATGGTAAAACTCCTTTCGGGATCTGCATGGTGAGGCAGTGCAGTGATCCATGCTGCTCTATCAGCGGCAGGCAATCGACACCGATAATGTCTCTGCCTGGGAAAGCTTCTGCGATAGCAGCGAGGGCGGTAGCGTCATTTTCGTCCTGGTAGGTCGGAACGAGGACCGCCCCGTTAATGATGAGGAAATTGGCATAGGTGGCCGGAAGGCGTTGCCCATCTTCATCATGGCGGGGAGACGGCCAGGGCAGGGGAATCAGGCGGTAGGGATGATCATCAGTAGTTCTGAAGGATGCGATCTCCGTGGCCATCTGCCGCAGGGCGCTGAAGTGAAGGTCCCCTTCATCGGGGCACGAAACATAGAGTAGCGTATTGCCAGGACAAAGTCGAGCCAGCGTGTCGATATGGGAGTCAGTGTCGTCTCCGGCCAGAAAGCCGCTGCCGAGCCAGAGAATGTGGTCGGTGCCGAATTCTTCGGCCAATGCCGCTTCGAGCTCTTCCCTTGACAGGTGAGGGTTGCGATTCGGCCCCAGCAGACATTCTTCGGTGGTCAGGAGCGTGCCTTTTCCGTCACTTTCAATGCTGCCGCCTTCCAGGACCAGTCCGACGGTTTTGAGCGGTGTCGCGGCAAATGCTCCGGCCTGGTGGAGACGTCTGGTTGCCTGGTTATCCTGGTCAGCGGCAAATTTGAGACCCCAGCCATTAAAGAAAAAATCAAGCAGGAGCGGTTTCCCATCCTCGAGAACGCTGAGCGGGCCGAAATCCCGCATCCAGGTATCGTTGGAGGCGATTTCGTGGACCGTGACCCGCTCCATGCGTGCTCCGGCCTGGCGGAGCTTGTCCTGCACCATAGCCTGGTCCGGCGCAATGATCACTACGCGCTCGTAAAGGCTGATCTTGGTAGCGATCTCAACGAAGACCGGTTCGACCTCGTGCAGGACGGGGTGCCAGTCGCTATCTTTATGGGGCCAGGCGAGCAGTACGCCGTCCTGCTCTTCCCATTCGGCCGGTAATCTTCTTTTCATGGGCATGCCTATATCACTATTTGCCCGGTTCGTCAATGCGGGCACTGTTTCCGGCGTGAGGCGAGGCTTGATTTTTTCAGCCTTTCACGATACTATCCATAATTCTTTCAAGTGGTTCGGTATCGCTGAAACAGGCCCGGCAAAGTAGGTGATAGTCCGGGATTTTTTGTCTTTGCCAGGCTGTTGAAAAACGTTGCGAAGAGGTTGGGATGGTTGATTTCCAGCCCCGCGGTAGTTTTTCGGCAACCTGTCGACGGGAGTGGTTGATGATTGTTGCTTGTCCAATCTGCAGGAAAGAAACGACGTGGGCGGGAAACCCCCATCGTCCCTTTTGTTCCGAGCGTTGCAGGATGATTGATCTGGGAGCGTGGGTTGCCGGGGAATACTCCGTGCCTGCTGAAACAATCCCTTCTGACGCTGACGGTGAGGATGCGGAAACCTGACAGCCGGCACGGTGTTCTGTAGCAGCCTTTTATTGTTCTCTGCGCCTCGCGCGATCAAATGCATCGTGCCGGGTGAAACAGTTCCACATTTATCAAGGAGTTTCACATGTCTGAAGTTCGCCTGCGTTTTGCCCCGAGTCCGACCGGGTACCTCCATGTCGGGGGGGCACGGACTGCTCTCTTTAACTGGCTTCTGGCCAGGAAGGAAGGGGGGGAATTCATTCTTCGCATCGAAGATACCGATGTGGCGCGCTCCACTCAGGAATCGGTGGATGCGATCCTCGAGGGGATGACCTGGCTCGGCCTCGATTGGGATGAGGGTCCGTTCTATCAGTCCGACAACTTCCCCCTCTACCGGGAATACGTGGAAAAGATGCTGGCTGCCGGTAGCGCCTACAAGTGTTACTGCACCGCCGAAGCGTTGGAAAAGAAGCGCGAACTCGCCATCAGCGAAGGGCGCAAGCCGAAATACGACGGCACCTGCAGGAGTCTGACCGAGGATGTTCCCGGAGCTCCGTTCGTGGTCAGGTTCCGGGCGCCGCTGGAGGGCGAAACGGCCTTTAACGATCTGATCAAGGGCCGGATCTCCTTTCAGAACGAGGAACTGGATGACCTGATCATCCAGCGCACTGACGGCACGCCCACCTACAACTTCACCGTGGTGGTTGACGATGCCACCATGGGCATTACCACGGTCATCCGCGGTGACGATCATGTCAACAACACGCCGCGCCAGATTCTCCTCTATGAAGCGCTAGGCTATCCGGTGCCGAAGTTTGCCCACGTGCCGATGATCCTCGGCGCGGACAAAGCGCGGCTTTCAAAGCGGCATGGCGCCACCAGTGTCATGGCCTACCGCGACATGGGTTTTCTCCCGGAGGCCATGGTCAACTACCTGGTCAGACTTGGCTGGAGTTATGGCGATGAAGAGATTTTCACTCTTGATGACCTGATCCAAAAATTTTCCATCGAGTCGGTCGGCCGTTCGGCCGGGGTTTTCAATCCGGACAAGCTCCTCTGGCTGAATGCCCACTACATCAAGACCGGTGACCCGCAGCGACTCGCGGACCTGTTGCTGCCCTTCCTGCGGGAGCGGGGTGTTGATCATACTGTCGGCCCCGATCTGGTTGCGGTGGTCCGGACACTTCTCGACCGTTCCCGCACCATGCTGGAGATGGCGGATGGGGCAATCTTCTACTACAAATCGGACTTCGAGTATGACGAAAAATCCCTGGCGAAATTTCTGACCCCAGCGGCCCGGGAATTGTGTGCTGCATTGGTGGAGCGTTTGCGGCAGGCGGAGGATCTCGGTCATGAGGCCATTGCCGCGCTCTTTGACGGTTTCTGCGCCGAGAAGGGCGTCAAGATGAAGGATGTGGCCCAACCGGCCCGCTATGCGCTGACCGGCGGTTCCGCTTCTCCGGGGATCTATGACGTGATCGGCGTTCTCGGCCGGGATGAAACGATTCGGAGAATTCAGCGGGCGCTGTCAGCCTGAAAAAACAGGGTAGAGGCTGCTTCGTGTGGCCGCCCAATTCAGGGCAACCACACGGGTTGCCCCTACCGGATCCATTCCCAGACCCTCTTCCGGCAGGAAGGGGATGTTACTTGTTCAGAATTGCATTCAAGATGGCACGTCTTAGACGCGCCACCGGGGCGTCTCTACGGAACTTGCATATCAATTTGAATGAGAAATGGAATTAGAGTGTCTTTGCTATGCTGCTACGATATTTTCGCGTCGACCGGCGCGATATTGGTTATTTTCGCTTTACCCTGGAGGCCTACGAGGGGTTGGCAACCCTCAGTACGCTGGATGCGCGGAACGGAATTGTCGTGCTTTCAATTCCGGAATGCTTTGCGGAGGACGTGGCTGCCCTGCTTGCCGCGCTTGCTCACGAAATCAGCTTGACGGAGATACCCTTTTCCGAAGACCTTGCCCTTCCCCTTCCCTTGAAACAGGAGACCCACAATGATGCTTGATGCCATGGACCTATCCCGCATACTGCGCAGTGCCCTTTCCGAAGGGGGCGAATTCGCGGATATTTATTACGAGGAAGGTTCGTCCACTTCCATTGTCTGTGAAGACGGAAAGATTGAAAAAATCATTGCGGGGACGGATCGCGGGGGCGGCATTCGCGTTATCTCCGATCTCAGAACAGCCTATGCCTATACCAATGAGGTTACGGAGAAGGCTCTCCTGGAATTGGCCAGGACGGTGAGCCGGGCCGTCAGGGGGCGGGAGTTCGGTGCCGCGATCGATCTGCGGACAAAGGTTGTCGGTCCGGGATTCCCGATCAAGACCTCACCGGGTTCCGTATCGCTGCAGGACAAGGTAGCGCTGGTGCGGCGCGCCGACGAGGCCGCGCGCGGCCTCGATAGCCGCGTTCGTCAGGTCATGGTGGTCTACCGTGACGGGAAAGTCCGCACCCAGATTGCCAACTCCCTGGGGGATTTTATCGAGACAGGCAGAACCGGCACGGTCTTTTTGAGCCAGGTGGTGGCAGCGGAAGGAGAGGTTATTCAGACCGGCTATGAACCGATCGGTGGATTTCGCGGCTTCGAACTGTTCGACCAGACCAGCCCGGAGGAGGTGGCCCGTACCGCTGCCGGGCGGGCTCTGATGATGCTTTCGGCCCGCAAGGCGCCGGCCGGTACCATGCCGGTGGTGATTTCCTCCGAGGCGGGCGGTACTATGGTGCACGAGGCGATCGGCCATGGATTGGAGGCTGATCTTGCCCAAGCGGGCATGTCCGTCTATACCGGAAAGATTGGCACCCAAGTTGCTTCTTCCCTTGTGACCGTCATTGACGATGCAACCATCCCCCATGCCCGGGGGTCCTTCTCCTATGATGATGAAGGAGTTGCCGCGCAAAAGACCGTGCTTGTGGAAAACGGCATCCTGAAATGCTACCTTTACGACCGACTCTCCGCCATGAAGGATGGTTGTCTCTCAACCGGCAATGGCCGGCGCGAGTCGTACCATGCCAAGCCGATCGTGCGTATGACCAATACGCTCATTGCTCCGGGGGAGTCTTCTCCCGAGGAGATCGTCAGGGAAGTGCCGCAGGGCCTGTTTGTGAAAAAAATGGGCGGAGGTCAGGTCAATACGGTAACCGGCGATTTCGTTTTCGAGGTTTCCGAAGGGTACCTGATTCAAAACGGAACCATCGGTGAGCCGGTGCGGGGTGCGACACTGACCGGAAATGGCCCCGAGGTGCTGAAAAAAGTGACAAAAATTGGCAATGATCTCGGTTTCGGCATCGGGACCTGCGGCAAGGACGGGCAGGGAGCCCCGGTATCCGATGCCCAGCCGACTCTGCTTATTTCCGAGATAACGGTTGGCGGGGCTTTGTAAACATCAGGCGGTTCCCACAATTACTTCGAAAAAATCGGGACGCCGGCTTGGGCGGTTGAAATTTTCGAAACAGTAGTGTTTATGAGGAAAACAATGCACTCCGATGAGTCGCTAGCCTGTAAACCCTTGGAGCTTCTCGAAATTCTCCGTGGGTATCCTTTTCTGGAAAAGTTTGACCTTGCTCTTTTCTATGAAAAGGATGGCGTTGTAACTCGCCTGGGCACGGTTTCTCCGCTGTGCGGGGTTCTGGCTCGTAACCTGGTCTGCATCGAAAAATGCGAGCTGTCCTACGAAAGGGCGGTCAAGCTAGCCCTTAGTAAACAGAAACCAATGGTTTTCAGCTGCCGGGCGGGACTTATGAATTTTGCCGTGCCGTACCAGGTTGCTGACGGGTTTCGTTACTGCTTTGTCGGGGGCGGGGTCAGGAATCCGACCCTTGATCTGTTCTTAATGGAAAAGCTGGCGAAGTCTGATCGGATTGACGGTTTTGCCTTGTTGGAAGAGTTGGAACGGCTGCCGGCGGCTGCTTCCCAGGAGGTCAAGGACGCAGCAAAGGAAGTTTCCCGTTTGCTCGGGGGCCTGGGTGACGAGAGTATCCAGGCGCGATTGCTGGAGAAGAGCGTCGAGATGTTCCGGACGGTTCGCGGGATCCTGTCGCACATGGAAAGCATCTCGAACCCGGAAGACTTGATGGGTTTCTTGAGTGAAACCCTTGGGATTCTCTTCGATATCCCCCGGGTGGCAATCGGGTTCAAGAGCGGTTTGGGAAATGATGTGCCGCTACGTGGCCTCATCGGCATGGTGAAAAATCTCGGCACGTGTACAGAAATGCAGCTTTCAGCCCTTTTCCCCTTAGGCGACACCGGGCCGGTATTGGTACCCGAGAAGCAGATGGGAGAGCACTTTCCCGCGGTGGTGGCGGAACGGGCGCTCTGTCTGCCGATTGCCAGTGAAGACCAGTTGTTGGGCCTGCTGGCCATTTTCGATGACGAATTAAAATATCGTGACACTCTCCTGGTAGGCATGATTACCGACCGGGTCGCGGCAAAGCTGTTGCAGTTCCGGGCGGAAGAATCGCATCGGCTGGAGGCAACACTGGCCGGCAAATTTGTCTCGGTATTGAGTACCATCTCATTGGCGGAAAATCGGCGTGACCTTTACCTCTCGATCCTTGAAACGGCCGCTGATCTTCTCCAGGCGTCTTCCGGGTCTCTCATGCTCATAGATGAGAATGGTAAGAACCTACGGATCGAGTCGGTCCTGGGGATGAGCCTGCAGCTTGCCCGCAGCATGAGTGCGCGCGTCGGCAGGGGGATTGCCGGCAAGGTGGCGGAAAGCGGTGAGCCCCTCCTGGTAAAGGACATCGAACAGGATGCGCGGGTCAGGATTCCCAACCGCTCCCGGTTCAAGACCAAATCATTCATCAGTATTCCCCTGCGGGTGAAGGGCTCCGTAATCGGAGTGCTGAATCTCTCGGACAAGAGGAACGGAGCAACCTTTTCGGAAGCCGACCTGGAACACCTCACCACGGTGGCGCGTCATGCCTGTGTGGTGCTGGAGCGGACCGAGTTCAGTGAAAAAGCAGCGCAACTGGAAGAGATTACCCTTGCCGATCCACTTACCGGCCTTTTTAATCGCCGCTTCCTGGAACAGCGATTGGACGAGGAATTGAACCGTTGTGGCAGGCAGCAGCAGAGCGTCACGGTTCTCTTGGTAGATCTGGACAACTTCAAGGTTTACAATGAGTTGTGCGGTCACGCTGCCGGCGATGTGGTGCTGAAAAAAACGGCGCGTCTCTTGAAAAGTTCCGCTCGCCAGATGGATATCGTGACCCGGTTTGGCGGGGAGAGGTTCTGCATTATTCTGCCCGGAACTTCAAAACAAGAATCGTTCTGCGTTGCGGAACGGTTTCGCCGCGAGGTGGAAAGAGCCGGGTTTACCCATGAAGAGAATCTGCCGCTTGGCCGCCTCACGGTCAGTATCGGTATCGCAACGGCTCCTTCAAATGGTAACGACTTTCACTCCTTGATGGGCTCCGCCGATGTGGCGCTCCACCGCGCCAAGCTTTCCGGCCGCAACCGGGTCGTGCATTTCGATTTCCCGGCAAACGCCAACCCAGCAGCATCTGCCCCCGTGTTCCGTTCCTTGGGAGAGCCAAAGGCACGTGTCTGATCCAATCCTTGTTTGTCTTCCGGCATGACAAACGTTTTCATCTCAGGTGTCCACCTGCGACTTGCTCAGAACTTGCCACTAATCAGTTCCGCCATAATCGTGACGTTGGTTCCCCGTGCTCCTTTTTCCTGAACATCGGGCATGATCAACGGAACGTCAATGCTGATCTTGTCTCCTTCGATCGCCACCAGTGAGGTCTGCGACTTGAAAAGGCCATAGGCTCCACCGGCGACGGCACCGCCTGCCGTTCCATAGGCCATGTACTCCAGGTGCTGGCCCGGTTTCCTCGTGAAGGCCATGACCGCTGCTCCCACCAACCCGCCTGCCACGCCACCAATCACGGCGTCCTTGAAAACTATCGAGGAAAGTGACTCTTCGCTTGCAAAACAAGGGAAATTACCACTGACCGTTACCAATAGAGCCACAATGACCATTCCTGCCTGTTTGACGAGTTTCATGCTGCGCTCCTAGTTTGACAGCCGGTCGCGCAGAGATAGATAAATCTCCTGCGATACTGGTCACGTCAAGGAAGAGTAAGCTCTTCGCTTTTCCTGGGTTGAGGAAAAATGGGCGCGCTCGTGTAGTCCTTGACTACACGGAAGAGGAGGGTCGTCGTCAAACGGGGATACCGCGGCGCAGTTAAGTTTTCTATCGGAAGGAAAGAACAGGACTTGAAAGTTTTAAGGGTGAAATCAATACGCTTCCGATGCCGATTTGGGTAGCAATTCGTATGCCATTTGTGAGGTTTTTG
>JAJZQA010000037.1 GCA_021810985.1 Deltaproteobacteria bacterium | reverse complement strand
CTGCTCAACGCCCAGCGCCTCGAATCCCTGGGAGTGCTTGCCGGAGGGATCGCCCATGATTTCAACAATATCCTTACGGCCATTATGGGCAACATCTCGATAGCGCGCCTGGTTCTGGCCACGCCGGAAAAATCGGCCAGGCTCCTGGAGAATGCCGAAACGGCAACCGTCCGGGCAACCGAGCTTGCCACTCAACTGCTGACCTTCGCCAAAGGCGGAGCCCCGGTAAAGAAAACGGTTTCGATCCGGAAAATCGTGCAGGAATCGTTGTCCTTGGCCTTACGGGGAACAAACGTCAAAGGGGTCGTTGAAATTTCGGAGTGCCTCCATGACATCGAGGCGGACGAAGGCCAGGTCAGCCAAGTGTTCAACAACATCGTCATCAACGCCGTACAAGCGATGCCGGGAGGCGGGAAGATTACCGTTACAGGGGAGAATCTCATACTCGAGACGGCAAACAGTCTCCTGCTGCCCCCCGGCCGCTACGTCAGGCTCGCGTTTTCCGATGAAGGGTGCGGAATGCCGGAAAATGTGCGGATGAAGATCTTCGACCCCTACTACACCACAAAATCTGGCGGCATGGGTCTGGGACTCGCCTCTGTCCACTCCATCATCAACCGGCATGGAGGACATATCGAAGTTCGCTCCAAGATCGGCAGAGGGACGACCTTTACCCTGTTCCTGCCGTCTTCCGGCAAGACAGCAAGCGGCGCGGAGAACTGCGACAGGATCACCCGGAGTGAAGCGCTCGCTGGAGGCTCGGTCCTGGTCATGGACGATGAAGAGATGATCCGTGAACTTGCCGCCGAAATGCTTGCACATCTGGGCTATCAGGTAACGACCTGCACCAGCGGTGAAGAAACAGTACGGAAGTACCGTGTCGCCAAAGAAGGAAACAAACCATTTTCCTTCGTCATTATGGATCTTACGATACCGGACGGTATGGGCGGCAGGGAATGTGCGAGAGAGGTTCTGGCGTTTGACCCGGGAGCACGGTTGATCGCTTCGAGCGGGTACTCCAACGATCCAATCATGGCCAATTTCCGCGATTACGGCTTCTGTGGCTCAATCATCAAGCCGTACAGCCTGGAAGATCTGACACGGGTAGTGCATTGTGCTGTAGAGCACGAACTGGCGGTGGCCGGGTGAGGGACAACCAATGATGCGTTCGCTTTCGATGTCGGTGCTGTTCATCATACTGACCGCCACGCTGGCCACCGGCCAAACTAAGGTTGTCTATCCCGCGTTCGAGTCACGCACCGATTCGCGCTACAACGATCTTGTTGAAATCCTCAAAACGGCCCTCGAGAAGACCAAAGCGGAATTTGGGCCGTATACGCTCCAACCGAGCAAGTCCGGCATGAACGAGGCGCGCGCCCTTGCCGAGCTGCTCAATCCGGCCGGGATGGTCACTATTGGCTGGAGTGGTACCTCGGTGCAAAAAGAGAAGGATTACCGTGCCGTGCGAATCCCGCTGCGCAAGGGAATCCTCGGCTACCGCGTGGCCTTGATTGCCAGGGACCGGCAGGCGAATCTCGCCAAGACACGCAACCTGGACGCCCTGAGGAAAGCAAGCATCGGCCAGGGCATCGGCTGGGGCGATGTCGCCATCTATGAAGCCAACGGCATCAAAGTACACACCGCTGGCTATGAAAATCTGTTCAAAATGGTTGCCGCAAACCGTATCGATTTATTCCCGCGCGGCATCAGCGAAGTATTCCCGGAGTATGCCGCCCGCCATGCGGCCCTCCCCAATCTTGCCATTGAGAAGAATCTGCTTATCTACTACCCGTGGCCCTACTATTTCTTCTTCAACAAATCCAACACCGCTCTCGCGAAACGCGTCGAGGCCGGGCTGCGGAAAATGTTGAGGGACGGTTCTTTCGACGCAATTTTCCTGAAATACAACAGAGCTTCAATACTGAAGGCCAACCTCAAGAACCGGCGTATCATCAGGATCAAAAATCCCACCCTGCCGAAGCACACACCGTTGGACGACGCTTCCCTTTGGTTCGACCCGGCTACCTGGAAGTAATCAGAAACCACCAAGAAGAGCCCCTCCGCTCCGCAAGATGACAAGTATTCTCTCGCCGCTGAAGTTCCGAAAAGGCGCATGCCAACCCTTGTTATATGGGTACAATTTGTTACAATTTCATCATTGATTAGTTCGTGAGATGCTCATCATGCCTGCGGCTTCTCTCGCGGAGCAGGGAGTGTAAGGGTCGTTGCAGGCTGTTGACCATGGTTTGTGGTTAGTGGTTCAGTCTCAAGACAGACGGCGCAAGGAGACAATCATGATACGAAAGATACTATATTTCACCGTGGCACTAGTGACCTTGTTTTCGACCAAAACCATCCTCCAGGCGCAAGATCTCACTCTTGCCGTTGTTGAGTGCCCGAAAACCGCCAAAGCCGGTCAAGACCTGAAATCAACGGTCCGGCTGCTGGCCGCAAATACCGGAGATACTGTTCAGAAGGGAATCACGCTGGAGATCATTCTGAGGAACAGCCCGCTCTGCCCTAAAACCGGCCGCTCGGCCGCCTACTCGCCAAACTATTACGATGGAGTGCTCCTGAGTGAGGGCCGAGAGTATATTACGTTGGAACCGGACAAGACACTTTCCATCACCCCCTCCGGGGTAAACACGATTCCCTGGAATATTCCCGCCGGCAGAACCTATTATCTCTGCGGGGTGCTCGACCCGGAAAATAAGCTGAAAGAGAGCAATAAGGACAACAACTGTGCCTGTTGCCCGATTAAGATTATCGGCGCGGAAGAAGGTCCGCTGGTGACCAGGTTCATGGAGAGCTGCCTGGTGCCCGGACGCAGTCTGACAATCCTCGGCAGGAACTTTGGTCCGGAAATAGGCACGGTTACCGCCCTAGCGAACTACGGCCTGACCATCAATTTTTCCGTATCTTCCTGGAATGACTCATCGGTGGTCGTGCAAATTCCCAATGACTCGAGGATGCAGGAAGGCCAGCAGTACACGGTCAACATCCAGCGGCGCGGCGGCCAGACGAGCAACATCGCCGGCGGAAAGAGCATCGGCATCTGTCCCGCGCCGAAAAAAGATTCCGTGCCCGTACCCGGAACCATGCAATTTTCCCCGCCCTTCTTTTATAATCAGCAGCCACTACGGCAAAACGGCCAGTAGCGCTGAAAGGAATCCCTGCAATATTCATTCATTACCGGGTAGTTACCAGCAGGAAAACTCTTCTTACTGGCAATAACGAGCCAGTGCCGGTGCTGCTCAACAGAGCATACCGCACTGGCCCTTTTTCATTTGAAACACGGTTAGGTCCGAAGCAACGGCAACACCCGGAAAGTATGCTTGAAGGGGTCTGGACAGGGTTTTACGGCAAGCCCCCCTTACTCCGATTCCGGGCAGTCAAAGACCGGAAAAATCTTGCAGAGGAGCCAGAAGAGGATGAAGGGGGCAACCCCCACCATGAGAGCGCCGCAGAGCCCTTCCCTGAAGGTCTCCCAGTCGTGGGGCACGATGGGGAGCTGGTAGTGCATATAGCCGGCGAAGGAGGAGGAAAATGCCTGCCCGCCGATGACCACGTTCCAGCGCATCATGAAGACCCCCAGGAGAACGAGGGTGGTTGCGAGGATGGCCCGCCGGATGGTAAGGCGGGGCAGCAGCAAGAGGACAAACGGGACCAGGTTGCCGAGCCCGTACTGCAGGACGAAGATGTTGAAAAAGTCCCGGCCGTAGATGACGCTCCGCAGGATATCCCACGACTTGACCGCCGTGTAACCACGGAAGATCAGGTCGAGCAGTTCCAGGGTGATGGCGAGGACCATGAACATAACCAGGTAGCGGGTCGTCATGGTGACCACCTGAATTTCAGCGCTTTTGAGCTCTTCGCTAAGGGGCAGCACCGGCAGCGGCTTTCTCCGCCAGGCGACGATGAGCTTTCTGATCTCCATCGTCACGATGTAGGTGAGGATGCAGAGGGCAATCCCCGAGACCACCGCCGAGCAGATAAAGATCACCGGCATGAGCGGTGTCATCCAGAGGGCGTTGGCCTTGACGGAACCGAAGATAAAACCGGCATAGCCGTGGAGGAAGCATGCCACCGGGATGCCAGCGCCTGCCAGAATCTTCACCGCCTTGTCATCCAGCTCCTGAGCCTGCTCGCTCAGGTCGTAGGCCCCGAGGGTGAGCAACCGGTAGAGGCGGTACCTGATATTTTCCGCCAGAGACCGGCCGGCCTTCTCGCGCAGAGCCAGGGCGGTTTCCACGAAATACCGGCGGTAGACAAACCAGAGCTCCGAGGCGACGATCAGCCCATAGACGGAAAAGACGATGCCAAAGGCGGCAATGGCCGAGGTGAAGTGGGGGGTGAGCATCACCTCGATGCCCCGGAGCGGCTGCTGCAGATGCAGGAGGAGCGGCAGGAGCGCCACAGGCAGGAGCGCAAAGGAAAAGACCAGGGAAAAGCGGGAGATCTCCTTCAGCTGTTTCACGCCGAAGACGTGGTAGAGGGAGGAGAGGACGAAGGCCCCGGCCACCAGGCCGGTCATGAACGGGTACATGACGATCTGAACCGTCCAGTAGATGTACTCATTGGGATAAACGAAGAGCTCCTTGATAGTCCAGACTTCCCCATGTACCATGGCTATCTGACCTCCTTGGAAAGTCCGAGGTAGTAGACCCACGGTTTCGTCCCGTACTCATCCTTCAGCACGCCGACCCGCCCGGCCAGGACCGTTTTCGTCACCGGATCATTGGGGTCCCGCGCATTGCCGATCAGGCGCGCCCCGAAGGGGCAAGCGTCGACGCAGGCCGCCTTCAGCCCTTTCGTTATCCGGTGGTAGCAGAAGTTGCACTTTTCCGCCACGCGGTACACAGGATGGAAGAAGCGGACGCCATAGGGACAGCCCATGATGCAGTAGCCGCAGCCGATGCACCAGTCCCGATCCACCAGCACCACCCCGTCCGGGACGCGGTAGGTGGCGCCCACCGGGCAGACCTGGACGCAGGGGGGGTTATCACATTGATTGCAGAGCTTGGGCACAAAAAACGCCTTTTCTATCTCTTCGTCCTTGATCTCTTTGAACTTCCCCTCTCCCAGGTCGATCCGTCGGTCGGTAAAGCCGTCCCGCGCCCCTATCGGGGTGTCAGCGAAGGTCTCGCCGTCCGTGGTAACTACATACCGTTCCACCCAGGTCCGCGTCACATTGGCATCATAGGGAATCTCGTTCTCGATCTTGCAGGCCCTGACACAGAACCCGCAGCCGACGCACTTGTGGGTATCCACCAGGAAGATCCAGCGGAGATCTTCCTGGCCGGCAAAGAGCCTTTCGGGCTGTACGATCCGGAGCGCCGCCAGGGGGAGGGAGAGGCCTGCGACGACGGTGATGGCGTGCTTCAGGAACTCTCTTCTTTTCATCATGGCAACTCCTCAAGGGTCGGGTTGTGAGGGTTATGGCAGAGGCTGCATTCGGCCTCGGGATTATGACCGGCCGGGTCGATGCCGCGGATCGCGCTCCGCCCGCTGGAGGGGGAAGGCAGCTGGGCATGGCACCTGAGGCAGAGCTGCCTGCTTCTGTCGATCGGGAGTTTGGCGGGGTTGTCCAGATGTCCCGCGCCCGGGCCGTGGCAGTCCTCGCACGGGATGATGCCGTGGGGTGATTTTCCGATGCTGTCGTACATCTCGCGGTGACAGTCCTTGCAGTAAGCGCTCGTCTGGTACTTGACCTTGACCTGTTGCCACTCCGCTTCGTTCCCCTTGCGGTGCCAGCCGTACATGTAGCCGCTTTCATGGCTGCCGAAGTCCTCCGGCACCACCAGGGTCCGGACCAGCAGGATCAGGGCGATAACAGCGATGATCAGGTAGAGCGGCCGCCACACATGATTCCTCACAATGCCTCCTCCTGGCGGATTATCGGCGCGTTATAGCACTTCCAGATCAAGGATGATCTCAAGGCGGCAAGGATTGAGGCTGCGAAGCGTACTGAAGAGTACGTTGAGCAGCCGAAGACGAGCCAACGCAGAGAGGGCCTTGATATGGAATTGGAATTAAGTGATTCAGGTGAACAAATGCCTCTCGGTACTACTAACAATACCAGCAGTTCTGCCCGTTTCAACTGGAAACGGGCGCATTGCGTGTCGGCAAAAAATGGTAAAACAATCGAAACGGACCGGGAAAATATCAGGCAAATTTCAAGGCGATCGGGAGACGTGGGCGAGAAGGTGTTCTTCCTCAGGGGAGGGACAAGCGTGAAGAATCAAAGCCGTGTCTCAACACCTGACTTTTGTCATATGTTGAGACACGGCCCTTTGTTTTTTAAAATTTCATCCTCAAGCCGACCATGGCATTGTGGCTCTCCAATTTCATTTTTGTCGAGATTGCTGGGTGATCCTCGAAAGTGGCCTTGCCGGTGTTAAAATAGCGATAGCCCAGATCCAGGGAAAACATCTGATTGAGTGCCAGTTCCAGTCCGGCACCTACTTGGTAGGCGAAAACGGTATCAGTGCCGCTGGGGTACAGCAGAGCCTGCGAGGGTGCTCCCGCAAAGGTGTCACTCAGGTCGAGCACGGCAAAACCCACGCCACCGCCAAAGTACGGGGTAATGGGAGAGGCGTTATGCAGATCGATGAAGGCATTGGCCATGAAGTTCAAAGCCCCCAGGTTGCCGTCTACATTCTGGAATTGGAATCCGTCCGAGGTATCGGTAATCGACTTTAGATCCGCATACCGGTACGAAAGTTCCCCTTCCAGGCGCATCAGTCCAAAATCGAATCCTGCCGCACCGCCCGTATAGACACCGGCGTCGAATTCAACCTGATCATTATACGTGTCGCCGAAATCATTGCTGGTCGCGTTGGAATTCTCCGGAATATTCACCCCGGCAAAAATGGACGTATAGGGTCCGGGAACGGGCGGGGTTGCAAGACAGATTACCGGAAACATCAATACTGCTACGGCGGAAATTACGATAAGGCTCCTTTTCATCACTTTTCCTCCTTGCATTGTTGGAACGGTTCACGCCGCTCCGTTGTTAGTTCTCTTCCACTGCATTCACAATCATCACGTCTGAAGTTTTATTTCTTATATCGCTTACCCACGCCAGTGGATGACAGGGTATTTTGAGCCCCGGAAGGTCACGCCTGAAAAACCGCAAACTCAGGGTAAAAAGCAGCTTTGCAAACTTGCCCCCAAGAGCCTCAAGTCCCCCTGAAACCTGAAAAGGGTTGATATAAAAAACTCCCCCATGATACAAAAGAGTCTGTCCGGTAACGGAACTCTTTCAGGGAAAAAACACCTCTAATCAAGCCGGCTGCTTTCTCAAGGCAGGCAACGACGTATCCTCCGGCGACGACGCGAAGATGATGACAACTAGGGATTGGTGCAGGTGAACGGCCAGGTGGAGACACGAATGGGAAGAAAACTGCTGGAAATTACGAACCGCCTGGTTGAGGATTTGAGTCTTCTCCAGTTTTCATCGCCGGTGGCCTACGTCTACAATCCGCTCGTGTATGCTCGCGAACCTCATTTTCACTACCTCTCCCGCTACGGCGGTGGCGGCAAAGAGGCGGTTTTTGTCGGCATGAATCCAGGCCCGTGGGGAATGGCCCAGACCGGCGTGCCCTTCGGAGAAATCGACATTGTGAAGAACTGGCTGGGCATCGACGGGGAAGTGGGCGTGCCGCGGCCGGAACACCCGAAGAAGCGGATCGAAGGTTTCCGCTGCCGGCGAAGCGAAGTGAGTGGCCGTCGCCTCTGGGGGCTGTTCCGGGAGCTGACCGGAACGCCGGAGAAGTTTTTCGAGCGCTTCTTCGTCGTCAATTACTGTCCGCTCCTTTTTCTCGACGCCGACGGCAGGAACATTACCCCCGACAAGCTGAAAAGCGGAGAAAGGGTGCCGCTGCTGGAGGCCTGCGACAGCGCATTGCTCAGAAGTATCGAACATATCGGGCCGGCGAAGGTCATCGGCGTCGGAAATTTCGCCGAGGAACGGGCAAAGAAGATACTGACGGAGAGCGGCGTACCGGTGGGGAAAATTCTTCATCCAAGCCCCGCCTCCCCCGCCGCGAACAAAGGCTGGGAGAACATTGTCCGGGACCAGCTCCGGGACCAGGGAATCAAATTCTGACGATTCCGCACGAGGAGACAGGAAAAATGGCTTTTTTACCCAAGACGCTTTTACAAAGTTTTGTCGTCATAGTACTGATGATATATTCATTCGCCGCCAGCCCGGCCCAGGGATATGAACCCGACCGTGACCTGGGAAAACACCTAGAACCGTACCTGCCCAAAAACGCCGAGTGGGCGCTGACCGTGGTCGACCTGGAAACGGGCAAACAGGTATTGGAAACGGGCAATTCCCCGGGGGAAAGGCTTGTTCCCGCATCGTTGATGAAACTCCTCATCACGGGCGCCGTACTCGATTACGCGGACCAGGGCGGCACGGTGCGCAAAGTCGTGACCGTGCGCAAGGCCGCTAGCGTCAAAGGGAAAAAGAGGCGCAAGAGCAGAAAAAAAACCTATAAGGTCGCCAGGCATTCCGTGGAAATCAGGAATAAACGGGAACTTTTCAACATTCTGCACGACATGAACGTGCACAGCAGGAACGCGACGGCGCAAAACCTGGCGAACTCGCTGGGAGAGCGGCGCTTCGGTTCTCCCGGAACCCGCGCCAAGGGTAATAAGGCGGTGAGCAGTTTTCTCCACAGCCTGGACCTACCCGCCGAAGAGGCGATCGTCGCCGACGGCTGCGGCCTGACCAGGGAAAATAGGATTACCACAAATTTCATCGCCCACTATCTGTACCGGATATCAAAAAAACCCTGGTTCGATATTTTCCGCGAGACGCTTCCCCGTCCCGGCCGGGAAGGAACCGTGAAGAGAATCGGCTACACCGACGAGCGTTTCCGGGTAAAAACCGGCCGCCTCAACGATGTGTTCGCGCTGGCCGGATACGGAGTCAACGCGTCAGGCCGCGCATTATCCTTTGCTTTCATCGTCAACGCCAAAAAAGGCCGGGTCTCCGACTGGAGACACAGCAGGGGAGAACTCCTGCGTCTGCTGGCGGAAGGCCCGCCTCCGCAAACCGACGTGGTCCTGCAATAGCGGTGCGTTCCTTTGGGGTCAAACATGCCATCATGACCCCGGTCATCGCAACCACGCCACCTCCTCTTGCAACAGATAAAGTCTGCTATACTTAATCAGACATTATCCGGAGAGAGGAATCCCGCACCATGATCAACTCTGATACCAATGGTAAGAGTAGAGATGAATCAGGGATAAAAACGGTTCAGAATGAAATGACGGAGCTTCGTATCCTCCCCTACTATTGCAGCTGGTACCGCGGCATCTTTCCCCGCAAAACACCCGGTCTGCCAGTGCCAGGCAGTGAAAATTCCGCTTTCCGCACATCTGGCGATTGATCGATTTTTCGGCGATTTATTTTAGGATATTTTCCGAAAGATGCCGGAAAAGGTGAGAGACTGCCCGGTTTTTTACTCGCCTAACGCTGCAATGAACCTGTCCGCAGCTCATTCCAGGTATGTGCTGAGTTTTGACCTTTTTGTTAGATAAGGAAGACCGTTGCCCAGACGAGACTTTTGACTCTTACGTGACGAATGTCTAAAAGCCAAACCCGACCCCGTATCTTCCCAGAGGGCTCTCCGCATCTGCCTTTTAACAACCCTTTTTCCTGCACAAGTCAATCAATCACCCCTTTAGGCATCTGACCTGACACATCTTATGCCCCTACTCCTACTCAGACTCGACCAAACCGCTCATTTGGCGTTGCGGAAATACTAAAAGCCAGGAAAAACGGATGAGCGCGCATGAAGATACTATTGTGAGTATCGCTGCGACAGAAAACATCAGTGACTCAAGACCATTGGTATTGATAATTGAATCAGGCATTTTGACGAGCTCTTCGCATAATTCCACAAAAAGTCCGATCAGCAGGAGAACCAGCCCATAATTGTGACAGATTTTATCAATCGCAGCCTGCAGAGGGGTGAGGTTAGCCGGATACAGCCGAAGAAAGTGCATAAGGGTCGATCGCTCTTCAGCAGCAACTCCATAGGCAATAAGGATAGTAGCATAGCCTTCGGTAATATTTTCCAACTGCAGAAGGTCATTTTCCAGATTTGCAATGAGGGGGAGCATGTCGAGGACGGAATTAATACCGGACATAAGTATTATCAGGTTGATCAGGCAGAGAGAAACTCGGCCCGTTACGGCCAGGAGAAATTGATTGCGCATATAACCTTCCGGTAATGAAGTGTTACAATAAAAGAACAAAAAGCTAATCGTTCTAACCTTCCCTTGGCCCGCCCCACGCCCGCTCGAACAGAAACCGCCGCCGGTATGAACCGGAATCGGCGGCTTTTGGTATCCCACACTTGGCTCGTGCGTTACCTGCCCAAGAGAAGCCCTCAAAAGACGAGGCGATACGAGCAATAATCCGGATAAAATGATGTTTTAAGATCCCCATTGCCTTGACATTACTATCGTTCAGGGAAGCTTACGCTACCTGCACAATCCCACATAGTCACCATGTCCCAGGTGGGCATCGACGGCCGCTTCATCCACGTAGATGGTTTTCTTCCCCTTGTGGCAGACGGGCACCTTGCCGCCCGCCCCACTCGGGGGCCCCACGGAAACCACCGCGCACCCCGCACAGCACATCATCACTCCGGAAATGATTGCCATTCTGATCAAACTCATGTATGCCTCCTCGAGTGTATATTCTCCAGCTACTCTACATTGTTACCCGATTTCATGTAACAAAAAGTTTTCGCTCCAAAGCGGTCTCGAAAAGCATAACATTAAACTTAACCCCATAAGGCCTTCTTTTGGGTGATACGTCCGATTAAAAAAAGCCCCCGTTGCCGAACGGGGGCTTTTTCTTTCTACTTTTCACTAAAGGATGTAATCAGAACGATACTTTTTTCCGGGTACACACTATCAATCTGACAGGAGACTACTGCCTAGATCAAGCCAAAGAACCTTCAAAAACCATTTCCACAACACCACCAAGAGCATCCCCATCATAGAAAGGGACATTGACGATGGTGAGAGTTCCTTCCGGACCGTCCATTGTCAGGTGATTGATCTTGATTTTCTTGTCAGCAAAATCCTGGTAAATGCTTTTCAATTTGACCATGGTTTCCGGTTTATGACATGCAGTCATGTTCTTGCCAACTTCGAGACCGGCAATTTTCAACTCATCAAAAAGCTCAAAGGCCCTTTGATTTGCGTAGGTTACATTAAACTCAGGGTCAGATACGACTACCGCAGTGTTCAGATTATCCCATACCTTGGTGCAATTACTCATTTTCTCCCCTCCCTTTCTAAAATGTCGACGTGTTGATGCTTCATTGTGCAGCCGGTAAAATTTTGTAAAAGTATATTTATTAATTGACCCCATGTGAAGTGCCAGTTGTAAAAATATATTTGGATACAGTTATGATGAATGAGGGGAAAATCCAAGCCAGTGAAAATCCGCCGTGGAAAGCCGTCTGCCGTGTTGCCAGGTCTACGCATCCAGCTAGACGAATCTGTGGCTGAGCAGAAAAATGCGCCTCTCGTGATCTGCATGTTGATTCGGCCCGTTGCGATTTTGTTCCGCAGCTTGCCGCACATTCAAAGAGTTCAAGGTGTTACTCAATTTTAACAATCTCAAGAGACTCCTCGCCGTGTGCTGTTCGCAGCGAAATGGTTTCGCCAACCTGATGTCCCATGATGGCACGTGCAATTGGCGAGGTAAACGATATATGCCCAGTGGCAGGATTTGCCTCGTCAACCCCGACGATAGAAAATCGGCGTTCCCCTCCCGGAGAATTGCCTTTGAGACTTAGCAGGGTAACCGTAGCGCCAAAGCGAACCTCGCCTCTCGGTTGGTCAGGTTGATTTACAACTATCGCACTTGCGATGCGTTCGCAGAGTGCCGCGATACGTTGAGCAATCACTGCCAACTGTCGAGCATGCTCTGCTCCGTCGTTTCCATCGTGCTGCACACGTGAACGTTCTGCCTCCAATTCAGCAAGTTCGCTCGTCAGGAGCGTAATGCCGCGAGGTGTCACATAATTTGATACACCGGGTGGGAGTGGCGCACGCGGTGGTATCACTATCCGCTCGTCCGAAGTGTCATTTTTTATGAAAGCTCTGCTCATTGATCCTGCGAACTCCGGCAATTTTCAGCGTGCCAAGCATGAGAAGTTGGACAGCAAGAAAGAAAAAACCGTCATCCATTACAGGTAGATATGGACTTTTTCTGGCTGCCGTTTTCATTTGCAATACATACAGATATCA
>JAJZQA010000036.1 GCA_021810985.1 Deltaproteobacteria bacterium | reverse complement strand
CTGTAGCGTCAGCCCTCTGTGGCCGCCCAAATAATGGGCAACCACAGGGGGGTGCCCCTACATATTTTATGAAATTGAGACGATGCCGGGTCAGGGGGAAAGAATCTAATGGCAAATTTACATGATATGCTGAAAGAACTCATCGCGCGGGGGGGGGCCGACCTGCACATCACCACGAATACTCCTCCCCAGATCAGAATTGACGGGAAACTTGTTTCTCTTGATATGCCGCCACTGAATCCGATCGAGACCAAACAGCTTTGCTACAGCGTGCTGACGGAAACGCAGAAACACAAGTTCGAGGAGGAAAACGAGCTGGATCTTTCCTTCGGCGTCAAGGGGCTCTCCCGTTTCCGCGGTAATGTTTTCGTGCAGCGCGGCGCCGTGGCTGGTGTTTTTCGAACAATCCCCTTTAAAATCCTCACTTTTGAAGAGCTTGGGGTCCCGCCCGTTGTCAGGGAACTTGCACTCAAGCCCCGCGGACTGGTCATTGTTACCGGACCGACGGGGAGTGGCAAGTCCACCACCCTTGCCTCGATTATCGATAAGATCAATACCGATCGGCACGAACACATCGTCACCATCGAAGATCCGATCGAGTATCTCCATCCCCATAAAAACTGCTTGGTAAATCAACGAGAGGTCGGGTCGGATACCAAAGGCTTCAAGCAAGCCCTGAAATACGTTCTCCGCCAGGATCCGGACGTTGTCCTGGTCGGCGAGATGCGAGACCTGGAGACCATCGAGGCGGCCTTGACCCTGGCGGAAACCGGTCACCTCTGTTTTGCCACGCTCCATACCAATTCCTGTGTTCAGACCATCAACCGTATCGTCGATGTTTTTCCGCCATACCAGCAAACCCAGATCCGCGCCCAACTTTCCTTTGTTCTCGAGGGGGTGCTTTCCCAGACGCTGATTCCCAAAGCCAGCGGCAAGGGTCGCGTGCTGGCATTGGAGGTAATGATCCCCAACCCTGCCATCAGGAACCTGATCCGCGAGGACAAACTCCACCAGATCTACTCTCAAATGCAGGTTGGTCAGGAAAAATTCGGCATGCAGACGATGAATCAATCGTTGTTGAGCCTCTACCAGCGCCGACTCATCACACTCGAAGATGCCTTTGGCAGATCAACCGACCCCGAAGAGTTGAAACAGATGCTGGGTATGGCGGCCGGCGCGGTACCGAACAAGAAGCCATTGCGCTAAACCCGCAGCGGCGGATTCCTGTTCGTCAACCATGGTTTGCGTTCATGGAAAACGGTGGCCACGTGGGAGTATCCCAACATATATTTGTTGAACAAAAACAGACAGGGACAAGGCACGATATCCCGTTTCCGGTATTTGAAGGAGGATGGAATGGCAAAATATCAATGGGAAGGGCGAAGCAGGAGTGGTTCGTCACAGAAAGGGGTGATGGAGGCCCCGAACCAGGCGGTGGTCGAAGCTCAGTTGAAACGTTTCGGTTTTTCCGCCGTCACCATCAAGGAGCAGGGCAAGGGCCTATCGATGGAACTCAAACTTCCCGGTTTCGGCGCCAAAAAGGTGACGACCAAGGAACTGGTTATCTTTACCCGGCAGTTTGCCACCATGATCGACTCCGGACTTCCCTTGGTGCAATGTCTGGAAATCCTTTCCAGCCAGCAGGAAAACAAGACCTTCAAAGATGTTCTGCTGAAGGTAAAGGAAAGTGTCGAAAGCGGCTCCACCTTTGCCGACGCCTTAGGGAAGCATCCGAAGGTTTTTGATAATCTCTATGTGAGCCTGGTGGCGGCCGGTGAGGTCGGCGGTATTCTCGACACAATTCTAAATCGTCTTGCCGCCTATACCGAAAAATCCATGAAGCTGAAGAAGCAGATCAAGGGCGCCATGGTCTACCCGGCTACGGTTATGTCGATCGCGGTCATCGTTGTAGGCGTCATCATGGTTTTCGTTATCCCGACTTTTGCCAAGATGTTTGCCGACTTTGGCGGTGACTTGCCCGGGCCGACGAAAATTGTCATTGCCTTGAGTAATTTCCTGGTCAAATACCTTGTTGTTATCATCGCGGCAATTTTTGCCTTGGTATTTCTCTTCAAAAAGTACTATGCCACTGATAAAGGGCGGAAGACAATGGACCGTCTGGCATTAAGAGCACCGATTGTCGGTGACCTGATCAGAAAAGTCGCGGTGGCGAAGTTTACCCGTACCCTTGGCACGCTGGTGAGTAGTGGCGTGCCGATCCTGGACGGTCTGGATATCGTGGCCAGAACAGCCGGCAACAGAATTGTCGAAGAGGCTATCATGCATGTGCGTCAATCGATCTCGGAAGGTAAAACCATTGCCGAACCGCTCCAGCAGAGTGGGGTATTCCCGCCGATGGTCGTGCAGATGATCGCGGTCGGCGAAGCAACTGGCGCCATGGATGCCATGCTCTCGAAAATTGCCGACTTCTATGACGATGAAGTGGATTCCGCGGTCGGCGCCATGACCGCCATGCTCGAGCCGATGCTGATGGTGTTCCTTGGCGTCGTGGTTGGCGGTCTGGTCATTGCCATGTACCTGCCGATCTTTAAAATTGCCGGAACCGTCGGCGGTTAGCAGGTGGGAGAAACAAAGCGGCTTGTCAGATTTATTCTTGCCAGGGTGGTGGTGGTTTCCCTGTTTCTTATCTCCACCGCCATCCTGGATACTAGTGAGTCCGGCGGGATCTCCGCTCCGGCCCTGACCGGGATCACGCGTCTTGTTATCGCCACCTATCTAGTATCCGTCCTCTCCCTTGTTCTCCTCTGGGCAACCGACCGGCTACATCGTGCCATTACCTATCTGCTGATTGTCTGGGACCTCGGATTTGTTACCCTGCTCCTGCTCCTGACCGGCGGCATTGCTTCTCCCTACTCGTTTCTCTATCTGCTGTCCATTATCAGTGCCAGCATGCTTCTTTCCCGCCGTGAGGCCATCTACCTGGCGGCCCTCTGTGCAATCCTCTATGGCGCTATCATGGACCTCCACTACTTCGGCCGACTTGTATCTTTTGGGCTGCCGCCGGAGGTAGCCCGGCATGTGGAACCGGGGACGCTCTTTGTCATTATTTCCGTCAATATCGTTGCGTTTCTGCTTACCGCGGTTCTTACCAGCTATCTGGCCGAACGTCTGCGTGTCAGTGAAAAGGCGCTGCGTAAACAGGCAATCGATTTTGAGGAATTGGAAAGGCTCAATACCTCGATTGTTTCCAATCTCAGTAGCGGCCTGTTGACGATTACCGGAGAAGGCCGGATCAGGGCGTTCAATCCCTACGCCGAACGGCTTACCGGGTATTCCCAGGAAGAAGTGTATGACCAGCCGTTACCGAAGGTAATTCCTGCTTTTGCACCCCTGCTGGATAGCCTGTTTGGTCCCTCACAGGACGAAATCGAATACCTGAATAGAGATGGAAAAACCTTTGTGTTCGGTTTTAAATCGGTGCCGATTCCCAACAAAGAGGGTACCTCGCTTGGCGCCATCATCGAATTCCAGGATCTGACCCTGGTGAAAAAGATGAAGTTCGAACTGGAGCGCGCCGACCGGTTGGCCGCTATTGGTGAGCTTTCTGCCCGGATTGCCCATGAGATCCGCAACCCCCTTGCTTCCATCAGCGGATCCGTGCAGCTGATCGCCGGCAGTAAAAATATTGATCCTCAGGATAAGGTCCTGCTCAACATCGTGCTTCGAGAAACCGAGCGCCTCAATGTTTTGATCAAGGACTTTCTCGCCTATGCCAGGCCGACCCAGCCGGTGAAAACAAAGATAAGACTTGACTGGATACTTGGTGAAATTAAAGCACTGCTTGAGGCTGACCCGCGGTTTTCAGGAATTTCTTTCCGGGAGGAATGCCTCGAGGAATTATACCTATATGTCGATGGTGATCAGTTTCGACAGGTTTTGTGGAATCTTTTTGTAAATGCCGCGGAAGCTATGCGCGGAAACGGCACCATAACGTTCCGGGCAGTGGCGCCTGGTGACTCCATGGAGCCAGTGGCCGGTTACCCTGTCATCCTGTCGGTTTCAGATTCCGGAGTCGGCATTGATGAAGAAGAGCTGGAGCGGCTTTTCGAACCTTTTCATTCAACAAAGCCGGGAGGTTCCGGACTTGGTCTTGCCATGGTCTATCGGATTGTTGAAGCTCATGGGGGTCGTATACGGGTAAAAAGCACAAAGGGTCAGGGGACGGAATTTACGATTTCCTTGCCAGGAATGTAGGGGCACCCACAGGGGGACCTCTACAAGAAAAACATTTTGCAAGAGGACTTATGGAAACACGAATTTTAGTCGTTGACGATGAAATAAGCATGCGGGAATTCCTCGGCATTCTCATGGAACGGGAAGGATATCATGTCGACCTGGCTGATTCGGCGGAATCCGCTATTTCACGGCTGCAGTCAACAAGCTACGATCTAGTGATTTCCGACGTGAAAATGCCCGGAATGGATGGCTTGGCTCTGCTGGCCCAGGTGAAAAACCTCGCCCCCGACACGGCGGTAATCATGGTGACCGCCTTTTCGACGGCTGAACATGCGGTGGAAGCGATGAAGCTTGGAGCCTATGACTATATTGCCAAACCGTTCAATGTCGAAGAGATTAGGATCATCGTTAAAAATGCGTTAGACAGAAGGACCCTTGCCAAAGAAAACCTGCGCCTGCGTGAGGAGGTGCGGGAGCGTTACGACTTTAGCGGGCTGATCGGCAAGAGCAAAAAGATGCGGGATGTTTACACGCTGATCGAAAAGGTCGCCGGGAGTCTTGCCAATGTACTGATTTTCGGGGAGAGCGGGACCGGCAAGGAACTTGCCGCCAAGGCAATCCATTACAACAGCCCCCGCAAGGACAAGTCGTTTGTGGCGGTCAACTGTGGCGCGATTCCGGAAACTCTCATGGAAAGTGAACTGTTTGGTCACCAGAAAGGTGCGTTCACTGGCGCGGTTTCCGATCGTCCCGGTCTCTTTGAGCAGGCGGAAGGGGGGACCTTGTTTCTCGACGAAATAGGCGAGGTGCCGCTTCAGCTCCAGGCAAAGCTGCTCAGGGTCATCCAGGAGAGGGAGTTTCGCCGCGTAGGGGGGGCGGAATCGTTCAAGGCTGATGTGCGGCTGGTAGCCGCTTCCAATCGGGAACTTGAGGAACAGGTGCGCGAGGGGGCTTTCCGCGAGGACTTATTCTACCGCCTCAACGTGGTCCAGGTCCGTATGCCTTCCCTGCGGGAGAGGCAGGAAGACATTCCGCTGCTGGTCGAGCATTTTTTGAAAAAATTCGCTGGCTCCAGTTCTGAGCCGGAGATCATAACTCCGGCGGCATTGAAGCTTCTCATGACCTACCCGTTTCCAGGGAATGTTCGAGAATTGGAAAACATTGTAGAGCGATGCGTCGTTCTGGGGAATCAGGTAATCGATCGCGAGTGTCTTCCTTCTCAGATAGTAAACTTTCAAAGTCCTGCCCCCACATGTAATGAATTTGTCATTCCTGCTGAAGGGATGAATTTGGAAGCTTACCTTGATGGTCTCGAAAAGATGTTGCTGCTGCAGGCGCTTGAGAGAAGTGGTGGTGTGAAGAAACGTGCCGCTGAGTTATTGGGACTTTCGTTCAGATCCATTCGCTACCGACTCGCAAAATTTGGAATGGATGAAGAGTAGGTTTGTGCCTGTGTTGGCAAATATCGGCACGTAAGGTTGACGATATTTGTCACTCTTGCGCAGCGTGACGTTGGTTGCTTTACGCGTATTGCCAGTAGGGTAAGGCCAGTTGCTTGGATATAGAGGGTATGGTGAGAAATTGAATGCTATTTTAGAATTGGTCCGATAGTTGCTTTGCTAGGAACCATGTTCGTTTTGTTTCATTGTGACAAGAAATCGGAAAACGGTTCATCCGTTACAACACCCATGAAAGGAGAAACACATGTTAAAAAGATTAAGCAGTAAAAAAGGTTTTACCCTCATCGAGCTTTTGATCGTTGTTGCGATCATCGGCATCCTGGCAGCCATCGCCATTCCTCAGTTCAGCGCTTATAGGGCAAAAGCTTATAATAGCGCCGCAAACTCTGACGTTAAAAACACCAAGACGGGGATGGAGGCATATATGGCCGATAACCAAGAATATCCCATTAATGTTCTCTATCAATAATAACGAAAAATTAAAAGGAGACCTGCTATGAAAAAGCTTTTAATACTTATTGCTGTAGTCTTGTGTGCCGCATCAACTTCATTTGCTGCTGGTACCGTTGATATGGGTACTTCTGCGTTAACATCTGCAAATACAGGGAAGACCCTGTACGGTGCAAAAGCAAGTGCATCGACATCTTCCCCTCTTATTGCTAAGACTTCTTCTGGGGTTGGGCTCGGAATAAATTCTACTTCACAAGGTTACGCCGTAACGACCTGCCATTTGAACGGAACCAAGCAGTATGGCACATCTTATGACAGTACTTCCATTTACTCTAAAGATCTGACAACTAAAGGTACGCCTGTTCTGGGTGTTCCGACTGCAATTGATACTACAGATTTCGTTTCTTGGACGTCAATGTAGTTTTTACACACCGCACAAACAAAGGCGGGATGTTTCCACATCCCGCCTTTTTTATGGGTAGCACATGCAATTTGATCTTCAGTCACGTACTTGTATGCTGTTTCTTGTTTTTGTCGTTCTCGGTGTATACTATCCTGTGATATTTTCTCCTCTTAATTAGGTTGATGATCCAGGCATGTATCATTATTTGCTGAATAATGATAGCTTTCAGTTAAGATCGATCTTTTTGCCCGGGGGGAGTGGTAATTACTATCGTCCGCTTTTGATCGTATCTTACATGATGGATAAATATATCTGGGGGCTTGAGGAAAGTTTTATGCATTTGGAAAACATAGTTTTCCATTTGATTAATACGCTTCTGGTTTTTCTTATTGCCCGTAGCGCTTCGAAGGTATTCTGTCTTCGATCTTTGACGGTGCCTTTCGTCTCTGCTCTGCTTTTTGCTCTTCACCCGATTAATACTGAGGCTGTCAACTGGATATCTGGAAGAACTGACCTTCTTGCCGGAATTTTTATATTTTCAGCGGTTTTTCTACTTGTAAGAAAAACCGCCAATTCGCTTGCATCTCTTTGTGCTGCAGTATGTTTGTTCCTTGCATGTTTAGCTAAAGAGACAGCAGTATTTTTCCTTCCTGCTGCAATTCTTTTACCGTTTTATCTTTACAGTGGTAGAGACAGTGATCTGAAGTTCAGTCAAGTTATTTTGAAGCATATTCAACATTTTATTTATTTTATTTCTTCTGGAGTTGGGTACTTTGCACTTCGGAATCTGGCATATAATCAAGGCGATCAAGGAGTTCAGAGGGTTTTTTCCCACGTTGCCGGTGAAGCAAGCGCAGGGTCACTGACAAGTTTATGGATGGTATTAAAGGCAAGCGGCTTTTATTTAAAAAAATTACTGATACCCTTTCCTTTAAATTTTGGGATTATCCACGTTTCCGATCTGTATATAGTAGTTGGAGTAATGACTTGGTTTTTATTTGTTTGGATACTTTTCAAGAGAACAGTGCCCGGATATTTTTTTCTTTGTTCTGCTTCGATAGGTGGTTCTGCGTTTCTTATTCCACTTTTGAAGCTAGCCTGGACACCATTGGCTGAACGTTATATGTACATGCCCTCTGCTTTCTTTTTGATCGGCGTAACATTAGCGGTAAGTGATATGAAAAATAGGGAACGCTTTCAGCCAGTTCTGGTTGGTTTGACAGGCATAGTCCTGATCACTGCAACCTTTGGAACAGCTTCCCGCAACCTCCTGTGGCAGAATAATCTTGCCCTATTTCAAGACACTCTTAATAAATCGCCGGAATTTCTGCCAGCACGTAATGAAATTGCAAACGCATTGAACGCTCAAGGCAGAAATCAGGAGGCAATCAATGTCCTTAAGTCAATCGAAATTCCACAAAATATCTCAAATAGCCAAATTGGTTTGATTAGTAAGTCTGGAGCACTAGCCCAAGAAGGTAATATTGGCGGAGCACGTTCCCTTCTTTATAAGGCTTTGGAGAGCCCGGGAAAGTATGAAAAGCAAATTGTCGAGCGTTTATTGGCGCTTTACGATTACGAAGTTATGAACCACAAGGTGGAAGTCAATCACACTTTTGCTGAGCGTGAAAGGCTTTTGATACGCTTGTTTAAGATCACTGGGGATTTTTTTTACCAATATCGTCTTGGCCAGTTATATTTGCAGGTAGGTGACCGCGTTAAGGCTCGTAATTCCTTCCAACAGGTAGTTGCCTGCACATCTGAAAAAGTGTATTTTTATCAACCGTCTGAAAAATTGGTGAAAAAACTTATTATGCAAGGAAACTAAAGGGCGAGGTGTAGTAAATGAAGAATGTGGCAATTGTTACGCTAAAAGGTATCTTTCGTGACAGAATATTCCATGGAATACTTGTCAATGTTGCCTTTTTTGTTCTTATCCCGTCGATTGCCACACTTTCTATGCGCCAAGTAACCGAATTGTCACTCACTCTATCTCTTTCGCTAGTTTCTTTTATTCTGCTTCTTCTCTCGATATTCCTTGGTGGGACCTTGCTTTGGAAAGATATTGAGCGACGCTATACGTATTCGGTTCTGGGCCTGCCTTTGACACGCGGACGGTACCTCTTGGGTAAGTTTGCCGGTACTGCTATTTTTACCTTGTTTGTGTCTATTGTCCTTGGTGTTGCAACCTACTTGGTCGTTTCGTGGGTAAGTATAATATATCCTCCCGAAAGGGCAATTCTTTGGGGGAACCTAACGGTTTGCATACTGTTCGAGGCCTTGAAATACATCCTGGTTATTGCGGTTGCTTTTTTGTTTTCCTCCGTGAGTACCTCATTTTTTCTGCCAGTATTCGGGACGATTTCAATTTTTTTAGCGGGAAATGTTACTCAGCAAGTTTATGAATATATCCATTCAGCATCCGGTTCAGCCCTTTCACCTCTTGTTTGCCAAGTTGCTGTTGGTCTCTACTACATCCTTCCTAATTTCAGTGCGTTTGACCTGAAGGTCAATGCAATATATGGAATTCCCATATCCCTTTCAGGTACTTTACTTACTTTTGTTTACTTCGTTCTGTATGCTGCAATTGTATTGGGCTTGGCCGTGTTGGTGCTTTCCCGTCGGGAGATGAGGTGAATGGATGAATAGAACCATTATCATCCTTGTCCTTTCTTTCGTGTCTTATATCTCCATCTTAGGGGCCTTTAGCAGGTATATGGCTAGTAGACCCATTGCTGAAAAGCTTGGTTATGTTCCATCGGTGGAGGTTGTTAAGGCAGTATCCGCTGATCAAAAAGAATTAGTCAGTGCTTTTTTTGTTACGAAAGTTCTCTTGTATTTTGGCGGACTACTCGAAAAACAGCAAAATGAACTACCAATTCCACCTGATTATCCAGCTATGTCGCGAATGATCCATGGTGCTGTGCAGCTGGACCCCTACAACATGGACGCTTACTATTTTGCCCAGTCTATTCTCGTCTGGGATGTGGGTAAAGTGGAGATTGCCAATGAACTACTGGATTATGGGATGCGTTTCCGAGCCTGGGACTGGTATCTGCCGTATTTTGCTGGCTTCAACCATGCATATTTTTTAAAGGACTACGCAGGGGCTGCCCGCTATTACGAGCAGGCCGGAAGACTATCCGGTTCCGATCTGCTCAAAAACCTTGCTGGAAGATATTTGCAGGAGTCTGGTAAGACTGACATGGCACTTGCGTATCTTTATGCCATGGAAAAAGGGGAGAAGAATCCGGCCATCAAGAAGAGTTTTCGTACACGAATGATGGCTTTTCAAGAGGTGCGTCATATCGAAATTGCCCGCGACCACTACCGACAGACGATTGGTAGACTTCCTGCTACCGTGGAAGTGCTGATACAAGAGGGATATCTTCGAACTCCTCCAGTCGATCCCTACGGAGGGCACTTTTACCTTGAGTTGGATGGCAGAGTAGCAACAACCAGCAAGTTTGCATTCGTGTCCACCAAAAGTGTCGGTAAAAAAAATAAAGTTCAGGGAGCGCACTGAAATGTCCGCAGTCTCGATACATGGCTTATCAAAAATCTTCAAGGGGAAACGGGGCACAAAAGTGGTTGCTCTGAGGAACCTTGATCTAGAGATTGGAGCGGGGGAAATTTTCGGTTTTCTCGGGCCAAATGGCGCAGGGAAGAGCACAACCATTAAGACACTTATGGGATTGATAACGCCAACATCTGGTAGAGCGCTTATCATGGGCAAGGATGTTTCTTCTCCCGAGGCGAGGCGTCATGTCGGTTTCCTGCCTGAAAATCCCGCTTTTTACGATTATCTATCCGCTGCCGAGTATTTAACATTTGTTGGTAGGATATTCAAAATGGAGGCTCCTCAGCTTGAGAGGAAGAGTGAAGAAGTTTTGAAACTGCTTGATTTGTGGGATGCCCGCAAGAGGCTTATGCGTGGTTACAGTAAAGGGATGGTACAACGGGTCGGATTGGCGCAGGCCCTGCTCCATGATCCTGATGTATATATTCTTGACGAGCCCATGAGCGGCCTTGATCCAATTGGGCGCACCTTGGTAAAAGAAATTATTCAAGACCTGAAACAGCGGGGAAAAAGTGTTTTCTTTAGCACTCACATAACGTCTGACGTTGAAAGCGTCTGCGACAGGGTTGGAGTGATTGTAAAAGGTGAGATGAAATGTGTTCGAAGAGTTGATGAAATTGCAGACGGTGGGATTACCGGCTATGAAGTGCGTCACATTGCGACCGGATCTGATTCTCCTGAATCAATAACTGTTTCAACGAGTGATCTTCCCGCTATATTGTCAGAGTTGCAGTCTGCTGGGAGCCATATCCTCGTAGTGGAACCGATCCGCAAAAACCTTGAAGAGTTTTTCGTGGATATTGTCCGGCAGGAATGAGGGGATTTGTGTCAACCTTGATTGGGATACTTTCCATCCTTCGACCTACTCAGTGGCTGAAGAACCTGATGCTCTTTTTCCCTGTATTCCTTGGGGGAGAATTACTTCTGCCAGGGGTCCTTGCCCGAGGCATAATCCCGTTCTTTGCATTCTGCCTTGCCTCAAGTTCTGCCTATGTCCTGAACGATATCCTGGACAGGGAGCGAGATAAGAGTCACCCACGGAAAAGTAAACGCCCTTTACCTTCTGGCAGAATTAGTTTTGTAACGGCACTCAGTCTTGATTTCTTTTTACTTCTTGGAACGTTTTCTTTGGCGATCACTGTTTCTCCTGTATTTATTGCCATCCTCGTGGCATACCTTCTGGTTTCAGTCTCCTATTCCTTCTACCTAAAACATATCCCGATAATTGATCTTTTCTGTGTTTCAGCCGGCTTTCTTTTTCGTCTTCAGGCAGGAGGAGAGGCGTTCGGCGTCGAGATTACTGCTTGGCTCTTCCTTTCAGTATTTCTCCTTGCCATTTTTCTTAGTACTGGCAAGCGACTTTACGAGAAAAACGCCCTCGGCGAGCATGCTGTAGTCCATCGCAAATCACTGGAATCCTACCCTCCTGGTTTTCTTGACGGGACGATGTATATGACTGGTGGCGCTGTACTTGTTACGTACACCCTGTATGTGATCGAACACCATGTTCTCATTTATACCGTACCCCTTTGCTGTTTTGGTTTGTTACGTTACATCATGAGAGTGAAGTCTGGTTTGGGCGGAGATCCGACGGAATCATTGCTCAAGGATGTACCGTTATTTGTTGTGGGTCTTCTTTGGGCTGTTATGGTAGGATGGGGAATCTATGGATCGTAAAGTTTATTGGCCACAGACACACACACTTACGCACCGTAGCGCTTCAGCGCGCAAGCACTGACACAAGCGGACGGTTTTAAAGATCAAAATCGAAAAACTTGTCTCACGCTAGCTCACTTTGTTCATTAGAGTGCGCAGAGGGAAGCCTTTCCGATAAGAATTATCTCCGTGAGACGATCACGAAAAGAGGAGATAGCGATCTATGAAAGCTTAAGATTTTGACAAGAAATTTGATGAAGGAGAGGACATTTCCGATTATCTGGATCTTACCCGAGCAAGGCGGCCTGAGCCGGAGCAGAAAAGGGTGAATATTGATTTTCCTCTCTGGATGATTCACTTGCTGGACAATGGGGCAAACTGAAATCAAAGTTGCCACGGACACACACAGACAAAGGCGGACGAAACCCTGGCCTCGAGTTTTTGTCTGTGTGTCTGTGGCGGAGATTTACAGACATCTATGACCTTTCGCGAAGCGAGAAAGACAACTGGGTGAAATCATGGCATGTACTAGAAAAGAAATAGTTGATTTTCTGATTA
>JAJZQA010000035.1 GCA_021810985.1 Deltaproteobacteria bacterium | reverse complement strand
ATCTAGGAAACATATACCACACAATAACGAGGATGCAATAAGATTCCCCAATTAAAATATTACCTTATCAGTGAATCTGCCGTCCGGGAATAATTCGATCAAGCAAGATTGAAAAAAGGATTTTACTCAAGAAATATTTTAATGAGAATTACCGCTATCGGGCATCATTTGTCAAGGTTTTAATTGTCAGGCGCCAGATCTTTTGCTATTTTTACACGTTACCCTGAAAGTCTTCTCGCGCCGACAGGCTCCTAGAAGCCGACTGCGCATGGCAGTCGTAAATATTTATCAGTACGACAAGCAGAAAGGGTTTAAGATAATGCAAAAAGAATGGATTCAACTAGCATACGAAGTGCCGGATGCAATGGTTGACACCATCGCGGAGTTTCTGATCGAGCTTTCCTCAAGCGGAGTAGGAATAGATAATCGCACCCTGGATACCTTTTCACTGGAGTCCCTCGAAGAAACGCCGAACAAAACGGTAACGGCATATTTCCCCGACGACGGGTCTCTTGAAGAAAAAATTCGTATCATCAAAGCGTTCCTGGCTAAAATCGGCCCGGACTTTCCCGGCTTCAGCTATCAAGAGCCCGCGATTGCCCGAATTACCGATGAAGATTGGAGTACCAGCTGGAAGGAACACTTCAAGCCGCTGCGGGTCGGGAAAAACCTGGTGATAAAACCGACCTGGGAAGATTTTCCGGCCGGCCCGGATGATATTCTGCTGGAGATTGACCCTGGGATGGCCTTTGGTACCGGCACGCACCCGACGACCATGCTCTGTCTCACCGTTCTGGAGAAAATTCTCTCCGGCCACCGTGGCAAGGAAAAATTATTAACGACGCTTGATGTGGGAACCGGTTCGGGTATACTCACCATTGCAGCAGCAAAACTTGGAATTTCGCACATTTCCGCGGTCGATATCGACCCGGAGGCGGTGAAGGTTGCTCAGGAGAATTGTCTCCTGAACGGGGTTGCGGAGCAGGTAAGCGTCAGCGATACGCCCCTTGCCATGATCAGCGGCAGTTTCGATATCGTCCTGGCCAATATCCTGGCGGAAGATCTCGTTCGCATGGCGCCGGATTTAATCGCTCGCCTGAATCCGGGTGGCTTGCTCGTGCTGTCGGGCATTCTCATTGAGAAAGAAACCATGGTGATCGACGGCTACGCGAACAGCAACATGACTCTGACGGAGGTTTGCCGCGAGGGCGAGTGGAGTTGCCTCGTCTTCGCACGGAACACTTGAATGCGACGATTCTTTATCGACGAAAATGCCATCAGAGATACCACCGCGGTTATTACCGGTAACCTTTTTTGTCACATGACGCGGGTTCTGCGACTGAAAATCGGCACTCGCGTGCTGTTATCCGACGGAATAGGCCGGCGTCACGTGGGCGTGATCGAAAGCATCGCCAAGGAAAATCTTGTAATCCGCCTGGAGGAAAGCTCCTCGGAACCGGAAAGGCCGCCCGGCCCTTTAATTACGCTCTATCAGGGCTTACCAAAGGGCAGCAAGATGGAATTCATTTTGCAGAAGTGTACGGAACTGGGTGTCGATGCCCTGGCCCCGTTCGTGGCCGGACGGTCCATTGCCCAGTTGCCGCGGGACCGGGAAGTCGAGCGCCTGGGACGCTGGCGGCGGATTGTCGCCGAGGCGGCTCGTCAATCCAACCGGACGGCGATTCCCGAACTCCGGCCGGTGATGAATTTCGCGGAACTTCTCGCGTCCGCGGACCAGACGGTAAAGCTCCTGCTCTGGGAAGAGGAAAAGGCCAACCGGCTCAAGTCGGTACTCGGCTCCCTGCCGCTCCCCGACTCCGTCGCAATCATGGTCGGACCGGAGGGTGGCTTGTCAGCGGATGAGGTTGCCGAGGCTACCCGGGCCGGCTTCATCCCGGTGACACTCGGTTCGAGAATACTCAGGACCGAAACAGCCGGAATAGCCCTGCTGGCTGTTTTGCAATTTTATTGGGGTGACATCGGGTAAGAAGGAAACAAAGGAGATCCTGACATGAAATGTCCAAAATGTGGATACAACAGCTTCGAGTTTCTCAATGCCTGCAAGAAATGCGGCGCGGAACTCGGTTCTTTCAAAAAGACCCACCGCATCAGTGCGGTGCTGCGTCCCGCTGCCGCGGTTGCTACGGAACTACCTGTGCAGTCGCCCCCCCCGGTCGCGCCACCGACAGCTGTCCAGCAGGAAAATCTCCATGAAAGCTTTGATCTCGGCTTCCCCGCTGCGCCTCAGGAGAGCGTGAAGGATAAGGGGTTCACGGGCTTTTCTTATTCCGACGAACCGGCACTCACGGAAGAGGACATCAGCCCGAAAGCCGATGAAGCAACGGAGGATGATTTTTCCTTTGGGGAACCGGAGGAAGAGGAGTCGCAAGCTTCAAGCTGGGATATTCAATTCGATGCAGCCGATTCGGGTCTGGATGCCTACGAAAGGATTTTAGAACCGGAAAGCATCGCTGGCGAAAACAAGCAATTCGGCGAAATTGCGCTGAATGAAGAGGATGATTTCGGCTCTTTCGGCACCAGCGATTTTGATTTCGCACCGGAATCAGCGCGGGAAGACATTTTCGGCATGGAAAACGAACTCACCCCCCCCGCCGCAACGGAGAAAAAACCGCAGCCCAACCTGGAAGATTTTGACAAAGAATTCGAAATGATTTTTGCCGACGAAGAGCCAGCCGATTCCGGGAAAAAAACTTCCTAAAGAACAGTTAGTGGAGCATACTCAAAAGTTCCTCGCCCAGCTCGCTTTTCTGCCAATTCCGCAGCACTGGAAAAGCGTTCAGATCGTTCAGGGTCCGAGGAACTTCCCTTGCCAGGCTTTCCAGCAAGGCGTTGTTGACGAGGATCCCGGCATCGATTCCCAACGCCAGCGCTTTTCCCTCCCGCCAACGCTTCAACTGTTTCAAGCGCTCTTCCCTTTCCGCATCCCTTTCCGGCCTTACGGAACGAACCATGACCGGCAGCTGATCCTCCGGAACAGCACATCCTTGCGCCACCGCTTTCAAAATATCCCGGCCATACCGCTCGATCGAGCGGGCCGGCAGCCCCGGAACCCCAGCCATATCCTGCAGAGTTGAGGGTTTTTTTTCCGCCAGCTCCCGCATCGTCTCGTTGGAGAGGATTTTGAACGGCGGCCGATCGGAATGTCGCGCCCGGTCATCCCGGAAACGCAGCAGTTCCTCGAGCACCGCAAGGGTCCGCCGATCCATCCTGTTTGCCCCTTTGAAGCGCAGAAAAAACGGCTCGCCATCACGGTCGGCGGCACGGACTTCGGAGAGAAGCAGGCACTCTTCTTCCACCCAGGAAAGCCTGCCGCGGGCAGCAAGCTCCTTTTCCAGCTGCCGATAGAGGGCGACAAGAAACAGCGTGTCCGCGGCAGCATAGGCGATCATGCCCGCATCCAGCGGCCTCCGGCTCCAATCGGCCTTCTGATAGCGCTTGTCCAATTCGGCGCCGAAACGTTTTTTCAGCACCGCGGCCAGGCCGACTTCTTTCTCACCCAGCAACTGACAGGCAATCATGGTGTCGAAAAGATTATGGACACTCAGGGAAAAATCCCGGTAGAGGGAGCGGATATCGTAATCGGCGCCATGGAAAACCTTGCGAATGGCCGGATTTTCCAACAGCGCAGCCAAAGGTGAAAGATCCGGGACCGCCAGCGGATCGACCAGAAAAACCTCGCTGGAAGTTGCAATCTGTATCAAACAGACCTTTTCCCGATAATGATGGAGCGAATCTGCCTCCAGGTCCCAGGCAAGCACGGTTTCCCCGGCAAGCTTTTCCACCAGCCGTTGCAGAGCTTCCCGCGATTCTATCATTTTCGGTCGAATGTCTTGTTGCTGTTTCATTATGTCCTTCCCCGCCGGTCGGTAACTTCAGGTGAAGACGCGGAATGCGCCCCACCCGAGAACGGCGGTCTCAATAGAATTGTACGATTTTATAGTCGGTGGTCCGTTGGGCCGGGACAAAACCCGCACCCCTGATCAGGTCAATCAGTTCCTCCCGGGTAATACGAAAGGAACAGCCGGCCGCGGCCACGACGTTTTCCTCCAGCATTGTCCCCCCCAGGTCATTGGCGCCGAAAAAGAGCGCGACCTGGGCGAGTTTCGCCCCCTGGGTCACCCAACTGGCCTGGATATTGGGGATGTTGTCCAGTACGAGGCGCGACAGGGCCAGCACTTTCAGATACTCGACACCGGAAGCGCTAACGCCGCCCAACTCGGTGTTTCCCGGCTGGTAGGTCCAGGGGATAAAAGCGCTGAAGGTCCCGCCCTGCGCCTGCAATTCCCTGATGCGAAACAGGTGTTCCACGATCTCCGCGGGCTGTTCGAGAGTGCCGAACATCATGGTCGCCGTAGTCGGCAGCCCCTGGCGGGCGGCTTCGCGCATCACTTCCGCCCACTCTTCCCAGCCGATCTTGTCCGGCGAGATCTCGGTACGCACCCGGTCCACCAGGATCTCGGCACCGCCTCCGGGAATCGAATCAAGCCCCGCCTCCCGCAGGCGGCGGAGTGTTGTCGCGATGGTCAGGCCGGAAATTCGGGCAATGTGGGTAATCTCGGCCGGGGACAGCGAGTGATTCCGGATCCGCGGAAAACGTTTCTTGATGGCCCGGAACAGCTCCTCAAAATACGCAATACCCAGCTGGGGATGGAGCCCGCCCTGCATGAGCAGCTGGGTCCCGCCCTGCGACACCAGCTCTTCAACCTTACGACAGATCTCCTCCTGTGACAAGAGGTAGGAGCCGGCTGCCCCCTCATCACGGTAGAAGGCGCAAAAGCGGCAGCGGGAAACACAGATGTTGCTGTAGTTCACGTTCCGGTCAACCACAAAGGTAACGATCTTTTCCGGATGAAGCCGCCGCCGCACCCGGTCGGCAAGTTTCCCGACTGCCAGGAAATCAGCTTCCTCGAAGATCCGCAGGGCCTCCTGCCTGTTCAACGGGCTCCCGTTTTCCAGGCGCTCCGCGCATTTTCCCAGAAATGAATGCAATGGGCTTTCCCCTTCCGGACCTGCTGCTGCCTGGCGGCACTAATAGAATTACGCCTTATACCAATTCCAGATCAAGGATGATCTCAAGGCGGCGAGGATTGAGGCTGCGAGGCGTACTGAAGAGTACGTTGAGCAGCCGAAGACGAGCCAACGCTGAGAGGGCCTTGATATGGAATTGGAATTAGCTGCCGTGGATTTCCCGGTAGAGGGAATCCCTCTCCACCGGCTCTTTCCCCGCCGTCCTGATCAAGCGCAGGATCTCTTCCCGGCCCATGCCCCGGGGTGACTCGGCGCCGGCCTCATGGCCGATCCGCTCGTCCACCACCGTTCCATCCAGGTCATTGGCCCCAAAGGCGAGGGCCACCTGGGCCAGTTTTTCGCCGAGCAGGACCCAGTAGGCCTTGATCGTGGGGAAATTATCCAGGAACAGACGGCTGACGGCCACCGTCATGAGGTCGTCCACCCCCCCGGCTTGCCGGCTCCGCGCTGACTGCAGCGGCGTATTCGCCGACTGAAAAGGCAGCGGGACAAAGGCCTGGAAACCACCGGTACGGTCCTGGAGATCCCGCAGGCGGGCTAGGTGATCCACCCGGTCGGCAGAGCTTTCCAGGTGTCCGTAGAGCATCGTCGCGTTGGAACGCAACCCGCAGCGATGGGCCTCCGCCATGACTTCCAGCCAGCGGTCGCCCGAGATCTTTTCCTGGCAGAGTTCGCTACGGACTGCCGGCGCAAAGATCTCCGCGCCGCCCCCGGGCAGGGAATCGAGACCCGACTCCTTGAGACTGAGCAGCACCTCCCGCAGCGAAAGACCGCTGATCCGGGCAAAATGGTCGATCTCCACGGCGGTAAAGGCCTTCAGATGAAGCCGGGACGAAACGCTCTTCACCGTCCGGAGCATCTCCCGGTAATAGGGGAAGGGCAAGTCAGGATGAAGTCCGCCGACCATGTGGATCTCCGTGGCCCCTTGGCGGAAGGCCTCTTCGGCCCGGGATTTCATTTCCTCCAGGGCCAGGAGATAGGCGCCCTCTTCGTCAGGATCACGGCGGAAGGCACAGAAACGACAGCGGTTGGCGCAGATGTTGGAGTAATTGATATGCCGGTTTACGTTATAAAAGACGCGACGGCCGTTTTTCCTGTCGTTGGCCAGCGCAGCCAATTCAGCGACCGCGAGGAGGTCGTCCGCTTCGAAAAGAAAAAGTGCCTCGGCTTCGCTCAGCCGCTCTCCGCTCCGGACTTTGGCGGCAATGTAATCAAGGGAAATCATCGCTTCACCTCCGGATTCCAGGGACGGTAGAGGCGGTGCCCGATCCCGAGTGACTCCAGCACCTTGCCAGCCACGAAGTCAATCATCTCTGCCACCGCTTCCGGAGCATGGTAGAATGCCGGCATGGCCGGCACGATCCTGGCTCCCATCCGGGCCAGTTTCAACATGTTCTCCAGATGGATTTCGGAGAGCGGAGTCTCCCTCGGCACCAGAACCAGCGGACGCCTCTCCTTCAGCATGACATCCGCGGAGCGCTCCAGGAGATTCCCGGAAATTCCGCAGGCGATCCTGGCAAGGCTTCCCATGCTGCAGGGGCAGACAACCATGGCATCGGCAGCAGATGAGCCGCTGGCAACGGGTGCCAGCAGATTAGCTTCAGCATAGTAGCGGAGCCGTTCTTCCGGGGCCTGGAAGTATGCCCGCAGCCTACTGGACACCTCCTGTTCAGTTCCGCGCCAGTCGAGACCCGCCTCCGCCTTGAGCACCGCAAACCCGGCCGAACTGACCAGGAGGGTGAGCGTGTGGCCCGCGGCCAGCAGCTGTTCGCCCAGCCGAAGACCGTACTGAACACCGGATGCTCCGGTTATTGCCAGAATAATTCGCATACGCACTTTCTGCCGGGCACTGCTCCCCTTCCGTTGAAATAGCTGGGGAATTTAGCACTAGAGTTTACCAGAGACCCTTAGCGAAACAACACGTCACCCAGGGAGAATAAAAAAACCGCGATGCTGAGGTAGCCGTTCATGGTAAAAAAAGCGGCATCCAGCTTCTCCAGATCACCATCTTTTACCAGCCAGTGTTCGTACGCCAAAAGCAGCGCGGCGACAATGACCCCGGCTTGGTATATAAGTCCCAGCCCCAAAACCAGGGAAAGCGTGCCGAGCAGGCCGAGGGTCAGGAGATGAAACAAACGGGCGGTCATCAGTGAACCCCGGACACCGAACCGGGCCGGTATCGAGTGGAGTCCCGAGGAGCGGTCGAATTCGCGATCCTGCAGGGCATAGAGGATATCGAAGCCGGCGACCCAAAACAACACGGCGCCGCCGAGTATGAGCGGAGCAAGTTCCAGGCTGCCCCGAATGGCGATCCAGGCCCCGATCGGAGCCGCGGCAAGGCACAGGCCGAGAACCACGTGGCTCAGGGCGGTAAACCTCTTGCAAAAGGAATATCCCACCAGGAAAAAGAGTGCCAGCGGCGAAAGGACAAAGCAGAGGAAATTCAAACGATACGCGGCATAGACAAACAGGAGTGCGGCGGCAAGGCTATAGAGGGCAACCGATTTCTTTCCGAGAAGGCCGGCCGGAATCGCCCTCCCGCGCGTGCGCGGATTTGCCCGGTCGATCTCTGCGTCCACCAGGCGATTCAAACCCATAGCCGCGGTCCGCGCACCGACCATTGCCATCAGGATCCAGAAGAGCTGGTAGAGGGAGGGCAGGCCTGAGGCTGCGAGCACCGCACCGGTAAAGGCAAAGGGCAGGGCAAAGACCGTATGGGAAAATTTTATCGTTTCGAGGAATGTTCGGAGCTTTCCGAAAAAACCTGGCGGCTGGTGTAACGCCATTCCCATACAGATATGTTCCTTCCTGGCCATCTTCCCTGACTCGTCTCTTTAGCGTCAACGTGCTGCAACTACTTTTGCGGCTGCCATGCCTGAAAAAGCAGCCGGCAGGAGCACAGTTCCGTGGGGGTATTCTACAGACCACCTATTTTTGTATCACTTCAGGGGGGCATCTGACAACGGTTTTATTCCGAACGGAACGGCCTGCCGCAATTATAATAGTCTGGAAATGCAGATTGTTTTCTGGTACTAAAATGAAGTTCAGGCATGCTGATTCATGATTCCGCGGCACTGCCGGAGCTGCCAGCCCATTTGACAAGCGTAGTTCAGGCTTTACGATTGGTTATGCGGGTAACGGGTGGAACCGGCGGCCGAAAAACCTGCCCCTCCTGACAACCCGATCCATCATACTCTACAGAAACGGGGTGCGCAGTGAAAAAAACAATTACGGGAGTCCTCCTTTGCGTTGTAGTGCTCCTCTGCCTGTCTTGCAAAAAAAATCCGCCTGAGGCCGGCGCACCGGGAAAAATTCAGGTCGTGGTCTCACTTTTCCCCCTCTATGACTTTACCCGGACCATCGGCGGAGATAAAGTAACTGTCTCCCTGATGCTCCCACCCGGCATGGAAGCACACAGCTTCGAGCCAAAGCCTGACGATATCATCAGGGCAAACAAAGCGGATCTCTTCATCTATACAAACCGTTACATGGAGCCCTGGGCCGTGAGCATCGCCAATGGGCTCGATCCCCGGAAGACCCTGGTGGTCGACACCAGCCAGGGGGTCCGCTTTCTGCGGGCGGGGCATGAAGTGGACCATGGGCACGGGCACGAAGAGCATTCAGGTGAGGGAATGGACCCGCACATCTGGCTCGACTTTACCAACGCCCAGGCCATGGTCGACACCATCCTGACCGCCCTGGTTGCCAAAGATCCGGCACATCGCGAGTACTACACCGCCAATGCGACGGCGTACAAAGGCAAACTACAGGAGTTGGACAAACGCTATCGCCAGGGCTTATCACACTGCGCCAAACACCTTTTTCTCCACGGCGGCCACTTCGCCTTCGGCTATCTCGCCCACAGTTACGGGCTCAACTATGAATCCGCCTATGCCGTCAGCGCCAATGCCGAACCTTCTCCAGCGACCATCGCCCAGCTCATTCGCCAGGTCCGGAAAAACGGCCTGCGGCATATCTACACCGAGGAACTGGTGGAACCCAGAATTGCCGACACTATTTCCCGGGAAACCGGCGCAACGATCCTCAAACTGCACGGCGCTCACAACATCAGTAAAAATGATCTGGCGGCCGGGGTCACCTTCCTGTCCCTCATGGAACAAAACCTGGAAAATCTCAGGATCGGACTGCAATGCAAGTAGACATCATTACCATTGACGGGCTCTCCTTCGCCTATCAGGGCAGCGAAGTGTTGCACAACATCACCTGCGCCATAAAAGCGGGAGATTATGTCGGGGTCGTCGGCCCCAACGGCTCAGGCAAGAGTACCCTGATTCGCTGCCTCCTGGGACTCAACCGGGTGGAACAGGGAAACATCTCACTGTTCGGCATTCCGCAGGCGGCCTTCAGCGCCTGGGACCGGATCGGGTTTCTTCCACAGGGCTTGCAGCTTTTCAATCCGAATTTTCCGGCCACGGTGGAAGAAATCGTCAGGCTCGGCCGATTGGCGAAAAAACGCTTCCCGCGGCGTTTCAACGCCACCGATGCCGCGGCAACGGCGCAAGCACTCGAACTCATGGGCATAACCTCAATCAAAAACAAGCTGATCGGAGAACTCTCCGGGGGGTTGCGACAGCGAGCGCTCCTGGCAAGGGCACTGGTCAATGAACCCGAGATCCTGATCCTCGACGAGCCGACCACCGCGCTTGACCCAGAAACCCGCGAGGGCTTCTACGCCACCCTGAAGGACCTGAACGCCAGCAAAGGCACGACCGTCCTCCTGATTACCCATGACTCTTCGACCGTCGGCCTCTATGCCTCAAAGCTCCTCTACCTGGACAAGAAAATGATCTTTTACGGGAGCTTCAAGGAGTTCTGTCTCTCGTCCAACATGACGGAAGTTTTCGGCCCCCAAAACCAGCACCTCATCTGCCATAGACACTGAAAGAAGGTTCCATGAATCTGGCCGACATCATTCACTATGCCTTTCTCCAACGAGCTCTCCTGGCTGGCACCCTGATTGCGGTTCTCTGTTCGATCCTCGGTGTTTTCCTGGTATTGCGCAGGCTGTCCCTGATCGGCGACGGTCTTTCCCATGTGACCTTCGGCAGCGTTGCCCTGGCCATGCTGTTCAACTTCCAGTCCGTCTATACCACCATTGCCGCCATCCCCTGCGTGCTGCTTTCCGCCCTCGGCATCCTGAAAATCACGGAAAAGGCCCGCATTTACGGCGACGCCGCCATCGGTATCGTTTCTTCCCTGGGGATTGCTTCCGGCATCCTGCTGGCAAGCCTGGCCGGCGGCTTCAACGTGGATCTATTCAGCTACCTGTTCGGCAATATCCTCTCCATCAGCCCAACCGAACTGCTAGTTACGGCAGTGCTTTTCGTCGTGGTGCTGCTCACCGTGGCGTTCCTCTACAACGACCTGTTCGCCATCACCTTTGATGAAGAACTGGCCGCAACCTCCGGCATACATGTCGATCGCATCAATGCCATCCTCGTCCTGCTGACCGCTCTCACGGTGGTGCTGGCCATGAAGGTCGTCGGGATCATGCTGATTTCGGCGCTCCTGATCCTGCCCTCGGTCTCCGCCCTGCAACTGGCCCGGGGCTTCAAGACCGCCATCATCCTTTCCGCCTGCCTGGGAGTGGTTTCGGTGGTCGGGGGGATCTTCCTCTCCTTCATCCTGAACCTGCCCACCGGCGCAACCATCATCATCATCAACTTCCTCTTTTTTACCGTGGCGTTTTTTGCCAGAAAACTGCTGCGCTGAGCCAGGATCCCGCCCTGTTCCTGCCCTTTCCGCAGCCGCCTCCGCCTTGGTTGACAGGGCTGGCGAATAGGCATACTATCGCCGCAGAATCCTCGCGAAGGGAATCACCGTGAAAGAGAAAACCATCTATTCCTGTCAGAAATGCGGCTACCAATCGCCCAAGTGGCTCGGAAAGTGCCCGGACTGCAACTCCTGGAACACCCTTGTTGAAGAGACGCAATTCCGCGGAGACAAGCGCGCCACCGATGCGGGAACGGCAAACGTACCGACACCGATCGGTGAAGTGGCAGCGGAGACGGAAGACCGCTTTACCTGCGGTATTTCCGAGTTCGACCGGGTTCTCGGCGGCGGGATAGTCGCCGGATCGCTCATACTGATCGGCGGTGACCCCGGTATCGGCAAATCGACCCTCATGCTCCAGGCCATGGACCATCTGGCCCTGCGGCGCGGCAAGGTCCTCTATGTCTCGGGCGAGGAATCGGCCAGGCAGACCAGGATGCGCGGCGAACGGCTCGGAGTGTCGGCCAAGGAACTGTTCATCCTGGCTGAAAATTCGCTCGAGAAAATCATTTCCCACCTGAACAAGTTGTCGCCAAAAGTACTGGTAGTCGACTCGATCCAGACCGTTTTCACTTCCGCACTGGAGTCGGCGCCGGGGACCGTCAGTCAGGTTCGCGAAACCGCCGGGAAATTGATGATGCTCGCCAAGAGCAGCGGCATACCGGTCTTTCTGGTCGGGCATGTAACCAAGGACGGTTCCATCGCCGGACCGCGGGTTTTAGAGCACATGGTCGACACGGTGCTTTATTTCGAAGGAGACACCGGACATCCCTACCGGATCCTACGGGCGATCAAGAACCGCTACGGATCCACCAATGAAATCGGCGTGTTCGAAATGCGCGAGGAGGGACTCCGCGAAGTGTCGAACCCCTCGGAACTCTTTCTTTCCGAGCGGCCGCTCGGTGTATCCGGCTCCGTGGTGGCCGCCACCATCGAAGGCAGCCGCCCTCTCCTGGTGGAACTCCAGGCTCTGGTTACCTCTTCCACCTATGGCCAGCCCCGCCGGACCACCATCGGGGTCGACCATAACCGGCTGGCTCTTCTGGTGGCGGTCCTGGAGAAAAAAGTCGGGCTCTCCCTGGCAGGTCAGGATATTTTCCTCAACGTCGTCGGCGGGGTAAAACTGAGCGAGCCGGCGGCAGACCTGGGGATCGTTGCCGCCGTGGCCTCAAGTCACCTTGACCGGAGCATCACCCCGCGCACCATGGTAATCGGCGAGGTCGGTCTTACCGGAGAAGTGCGGGCCATAACCCACCCGGAAATCCGGGTGCGGGAAGCTGCCAAGCTGGGCTTCACCCGCTGCATCCTGCCCAGCGGCAGTTTGAAGCATGTCCGCACCGATGATGTGGAGCTGATCGGCGTTGCCTCGGTGGAGCAAACCCTGGAAAATCTCTTTCTTCCGGCGTAATGCTCCCGGAATATTTTCCTTTACTTAAGGGTTTAATTCTCTTAGTATATTAGAGATTTAACGACCCGGGAGAAAAGGCATGGACTTTGAGAAACGAGAGTACTTCAGGGGCATCCTCCTGGAAGAAATGATCGG
>JAJZQA010000034.1 GCA_021810985.1 Deltaproteobacteria bacterium | reverse complement strand
GGAGTAATGAAATCGCCGCTTTCCAGCATCTCGCGGGGAATCTCCGCATAACGGCTCTCATCCGGCTCCTTGAAAGGAAGTCCACCCAGGAAGAGAATATAGAAAAAGCTAAAAATAATTAGGATGGCCGCAAAATCCACCCAGGCTTTTTCCTCATTTTTTGTCAGGAACCGGGAAATACTGTGCATAAGACTGATCTTTCCTTGAATGCAAATTCCTTATCCGCTATCTGAAGTCAGCACTTCAATGACGGCAAAGGATCGCATCGTATAGCAATTAGGATACTTCGTCAATTATCTAGCTTTTCCCTGCGGATCAGGTCGAGCGGTTCAACATGGAAGGGAATCCGCAGGCGGATTCGCTGGTTCGGGTGGGCAACCGTCAGGGGATAATCATTGACCTCGGAGGTCATCCCTGAGAGGGTAAAACGATGTGAGGCCATGCCCCTGCCGATAAATTCCAGCTCATCGTCCGCGTTGATCCGGTTACGAACTTCGACAATGATCGAACCATCTTCCGCACGTTCGGTGACGACTCCGACAAACTCGTGACTGCGCAGATATCCGGTCTGGTATTCATGGTCCTCCTCTCCGGGAGGGCCAAAGAGAAATCCGGTGGTATAGCCCCGGTGGCTGATCTTTTTAAGTTCCTCCAGCCACTCGTCTTTCACGGCATAGGTTTCAGGGTTTTCGCGATAGCGGTCCAGCGCTTCACGGTAGACCCTGACAACCGACGCCACATAATTGATGCCCTTCATCCGTCCTTCGATTTTCAAGGAATCAACACCGGCACCGATCAGTTCCGGCAAGTACTCCAGAAGGCAGAGGTCTTTGGAATTGAAGATGAAGGTCCCCCGGTCATTCTCCAGTACGGGAAAGTAAGAACCGGGCCGCTGTTCTTCCATGAGTGCGTAACCCCAGCGGCAGGGATGGGCACACTTGCCCTTATTGGCATCCCGTCCGGTCATGACGCTGGAAAGCAGACAGCGTCCCGAATATGAGATGCACATGGCCCCATGGACAAAAAGCTCCAACTCCATTGCCAGATTGTCCTTGAACCCGCGAATATCCGCCAGGGTCATTTCCCGCGCCAGGTTGACACGCGCAACCCCTTGCCGCTGCCAGAACCGGGCACTCCGCCAGTTGGTGGTATTAGCCTGCGTCGAAAGATGGAGTACCCGCTCAGGTGAAACCTCCCTGACCATATCCAGCACACCCGGATCAGCGACAATGTAAGCATCAAAGGGTATCTCCCGGATCTTATCCAGGTAACGCATCATTCCCTCAAGATCGTCGTTTGCCGGGAAGATATTCGTGGTGAGGTAGACCTTCGCGCCCCGCGCATGCGCATACGCAACGGCTTCTCCAAGCCCCTCGATGGTGAAATTGTCGGCAAGATTCCTGAGACTGAACTCCTCGCCGCCAAGGTAGACGGCATCCGCGCCGTAGTGAACCGCCATTTTCAGTTTTTCGAAATTGCCGGCCGGAGCCAGCAGTTCGGGAATGATCACGATATTGATACCTTTCCGCATGTACCGAGACTTTGCTCGTCAAAGACAGTACCACATCAGTGGCTCCATGAAAACCCCAAAGCCAGCTTTCTATCCTTGACAAAATGCCCATTTAGCTTTACACATAGAAATATTTTTAAGGGGGAAACAATGAGCAGAATCAGGGTTTTCATCGCCGTTTTTTCCATTCTGACACTCTCTGGTTGCGCTTCTCAGGATACCGTCCTCCGAAAACAGGCCGAACATGAATCCCGACTTGAATCCCTTGCTCTGGGGAGCAACATTTCAAACCAGAGAATTTCGTCGCTTTCAAATGAGGTGCGCGACCTCCAGGAACAGCGCAAACAGGATGCGGCAACAATCCGTGAGATGCGTGACTCGATCATGAATCTCAGGGCACTGACGGATGAAATCCTCGTCAACAAGTCAGCCTCCCCATCCGCGGCCACGCCGCAGAAGATTGAAGTGATCAACAGAGAAGACCCCGGCACGCAACCGCAGAAGACTGACGTCCCATCCGAAGCCTATCTGAAGGCCTTCGGCCTCTACAGCGCCGACAAATACGAAGAGGCGATTGAATCCTTCAGCGCTTTTATCAAGGCTTACCCCGATTCCGAATATGCCGCCAATGCCCAGTATTGGATCGGCGAATGTTACTACACCCGCTCCGACCTGCCCAAAGCGCTCGACTCATTCAACAAGGTCATCAGCAACTATCCCCAGGGGAACAAAGTTCCCGATGCCATGCTGAAAGCGGGATATACTCTTTTTGCCATGAAAAAACCGGAAAAAGCCAGGCCCCTGCTCGAAACTCTGATCTCAAAATATCCTGAAAGCCCGGCAGCGGCGAGGGCAAAGGAGAAGCTGCTTCAGCACTGACAAACCCCGCCTTTCCGGGCAGGATTATCAGGAAAGGTTATAGTGAACGTGCGGGTACCGCCCCGGTACATAATCCGGGCACCATCACAGACGATCCGGAACAAACCGTAAATAATTGGTGAGTGCCATAATTTCGCAAGCCATGAGGTGTCTATGAAAAAAATTGCATTCGCGGTGTTCTTAACCCTAGTGCCGCTGCTCGTGCCACTTGCAGTTGGCGCGCAGGCCGAGAAGCCGACCATCTACGTCGTCAAGAAAGGCGACACTCTTTGGGGCCTTTCTGACCGTTTTCTGCGAGATCCTTTTTACTGGCCCAATCTTTGGGCACGCAATCAGGTTATTACAAACCCGCACCTGATCTATCCCGGTCAAAGAGTCCGAATCTACCCTGACAGGATTGAAATCATCGACTCCGCTGCACCCCGCGCAACCGCCCCTGCTCCGGAACAGGCCGTCCAGGAAAGAGTTTTCACCCTCAGCGGTTCGGAGGGCTATCTCCTGGAAAACGAACTTGTTCCCACGGGAACCATTCTGCAGGCCGACCATAACCGGCTGGTCGTCGGCCAGGAGGACACCGTCTATACCGACATCGGCAGGGAAATGGGCGCACAGTCCGGGGACACTTACTCCATTATAAAAAAGGTCAAGAAGGTGCACCATCCCGAATCGGGAAACTTCATCGGCTACAAATATCTGCCCCTGGGCAGCCTGGAACTGCTGGATCTTGAGGCGAAAAGCTCCCGGGCCATCATTACCAGCTCATTCCTTGAAATCAGCCCTGGCGACATCCTTGTCCCCTATCGGAAAAACCGCCGCGAAGTAACATTGAAAGCCGCGAAAACGAACCTTGACGGCTATATCATCGAAACAAGGATGGGCAACATAACAACCGGGATGGAAGATATCGTCTATCTGGACCTGGGCCAAAACCAAGGGCTTGAGGTCGGCAACATGCTCTACGTGGTCCGTGATGTCCCCTTGGACAAAACGCATGTGAAGCGCCCGGCGGAGCCTCTGCCACAACAACTTCTGGGAGCTGTCGTGGTTGTGGGTGTAGCGGGCAACACCTCGACAGCACTTGTGGTCAAGAGCGTGGAAACCATCTACCTGGGTGACAAGGTCATTCTGATCAAAAACTGACTCCCCGCATTTACAGGGACCGGCCGACGGCCGGTCCCTGTTTCATTAATTACACTATGGATGAAATCTTCTGGCTGGCACTGAAAAACATTCCCCAGGTCGGAAATGTCACGTTTCGACGATTGCTCGACCATTTCGGCGCTCCGGAGAAGGCACTGTCGGCGTCCGAGTCTGAACTGGCGGCAGTCAAGGGCATTTCTGCCGCGGTTGTGACTTCTTTACTGATGCATAACGGCTGCGCCTGGGCCCAAAAAGAATGGGAGACAACCCGGAAAAATGGCGCGAGAATAGTCACGCTCCAGAATCCCGAGTACCCGCGACTGCTCCGCCATCTGCCGGACCCGCCTCCCTACCTCTACGTGAAAGGCACCTTGGAGAACACGGCTACGGCAATCGGCATTGTCGGATCCCGTCAGGCCTCGGGGTACGGCATTGCAACAACCCAGAAACTAGCCCGTGAGCTTGCGCGTCAGGGCATCACCGTTGTCTCGGGTATGGCGCGTGGCGTCGACGCGGCAGCGCACCGGGGCGCACTGCTGGAGCAAGGGACGACCATCGGTGTACTGGGCTGCGGAATTGACGTCACCTATCCGCGGGAGAACCGGCAGCTCTTTGCCGAAATGGCATCCCGTGGGGCTCTTCTATCCGAGTTCCCCATGGGGACATTGCCCCTTGCCGAAAATTTTCCGCGACGCAACCGGATCATCAGCGGCATTTCCAGCGGAATACTGGTTGTCGAGGCTGCGGAAGGCAGCGGTTCGCTTATCACCGCACAATGCGCCTTGGAACAGGGACGGGATGTATATGCCATCCCCGGAAACATTCAATCAGTAAATAGCCGGGGAACCAACCGGCTCATCAAGCAGGGTGCAAAACTGGTGGAAACGGTTGCGGACATCCTGGAAGAGCTGCCGCAGCCTTACGGAGAAAGCGCACCAAGCAGCCCTGTGGCCCGAATCACTTTTTCACCGCAGGAAGCGGCAATATATTCCCTTCTCTCCTCAACCACGCTCCATATCGACGAAATCGTGACAAGAAGCTCGTTGACAGTTGCTGAAGTTTCCGCTATTTTACTGCGCCTGGAATTGAATGGCATCGTCTCGCAACTCCCCGGAAAACACTTTCTGCTTGCATAATCCATCCATTACCGATAAATATCCTTTTTGTCCTGGTGTATTCTTCAGGCGATACTCCATAGCGAATCACGGTTTTCACGGGAAGGACCGGCAATCTTCACCATTGGTGAATCCTTTTTTCACGCATCCTTCTTCAAATTCCGAATATCCGTGTTAGATTCTTGCTATAGGAAGTTATTAATTCCCTTCTCTAACTTATTCATGGTGAAATATGTCCCAGAAACTCGTGATCGTCGAATCACCCGCAAAAGCACGAACAATTGAAAAATTTCTTGGCGAGGACTACAAGGTCCTGGCCTCCTATGGCCATGTTCGAGCTCTTCCCAGCAAGCAGGGCTCGGTCGATTTAGATAATGACTTCGAACCAAAATATGCGGTGCTGCCGGAAAGCACGAAACATATTCAGGCCATCAAAAAGGAATTGAAAAATTCAAGCTCTCTGCTGCTCGCAACTGACCCCGACCGTGAGGGAGAGGCCATCTCCTGGCATCTGCTTGCGGCACTGGGCGTCGATTCGAAAAAATCCAAACTTGAAATAAAGCGGGTCGTTTTCCACGAGATCACCAAGGATGCAATCATCCATGCCGTCAAACACCCACGCGATATAGCACTGGAACTGGTTGATGCCCAACAGGCCCGCTCGATTCTCGACTATCTCGTTGGTTTCAATCTTTCGCCATTCCTCTGGAAAAAAATCCGCTACGGCCTCTCCGCGGGACGCGTGCAATCAGTGGCTCTCCGCTTGATCTGCGAGCGGGAGAAAGAAATTGCCGCGTTTGTGGAGCAGGAGTACTGGACGGTTGGAGCAAATCTGGAGAAGAACGCCGGCCAGAATTTCAAGGCCAATCTCATCACTTTCGCTGACAAGAAACTCGGAAAATTCGACATCCCCGATCAGACAACTGCCGACAGCATAAAGAAGGCAATTCTCGGTCAGCCCTGCCGGGTCGAGAAAGTCACGAAGAGCGAAAAGAAACGCAACCCTTCGCCGCCGTTCACCACCTCGACCCTCCAGCAGGAAGCGGCACGAAAACTCGGTTTCTCGGCCAAGAAGACCATGTCTACGGCGCAGAAACTCTATGAAGGTATCGAAATCGGCGCCGATGGGGCGGTCGGCCTCATTACCTATATGCGTACCGACAGCGTCAATCTATCCGCCCAGGCACTCCATGAAGCCCAAGAGGTGATTACCGCCCTCTTCGGCCCCGAATATGCCCTGGAAAAACCCCGGCACTTCAAGAACAAATCGAAAAATGCCCAAGAGGCCCATGAGGCGATCCGCCCTACCTATCTTTCCAAGACACCGGCAGAACTGAAGAAGCACCTCACTCCGGATCAATTCAAACTGTATGACCTGATCTGGAAGCGCACCCTGGCATGCCAGATGACCGTTGCCCTTCTCGACCAGACCTCGGTCGACATCAGCGCCGGCAAGGGCACGCTCTTTCGGGCAGCCGGGAGCGTAATCCGCTTTCCCGGTTTCATGAAGCTCTATATAGAAGGTAAGGACGACGAATTGGAGGAAAAGGAAGGCATTCTCCCCCCTCTCGAGGAAGGAGAGACGCTGTCGCTTCTGGACGTCATCCCCGAGCAGCACTTTACCCAACCGCCACCACGCTACACGGAAGCAACCCTGGTGAAGACCCTGGAGGAATACGGCATCGGCCGCCCTTCCACCTATGCAAGCATCCTCAACACGCTGATTGAGCGGAAATATGCCGTTCTGGACAAGAAACGCTTTTTCCCCCAGGACACCGGCATGGTGGTCAATGACCTGTTGACCGAAGACTTCCCCAAGTATGTGGACTATAATTTCACGGCGGGTCTCGAAGAAGAACTGGACCAGGTATCCCGCGGTGAAAAGGAATGGAAACAGTTGCTGCGCGAGTTCTGGGGACCGTTCACCAGCCAGCTGCAGGAAAAGCTCAGTGAGCCCCGGCGCGTGAAGGAAATCGGCGAAAACTGTCCCGAGTGCGGCAAGCCCCTGGTGGAAAAACTGGGAAAAATGGGTAAGTTCATTGCCTGCTCCGGCTACCAGGACGGCTGCCGTTACACGCGCGCCATGGACAAGGGCGCGCAGGGCGAACCGGAGGAACCGGTTTTCTCCGAGGAAACATGTGAGAAATGCGGCAAACCGATGCTGATCAAGGATGGCCGTTACGGCAAGTTTCTGGCCTGCTCGGGATACCCGGAATGCAAGAACAATCAACCCTTGGTCAAACCGAAAGGTACCGGCGTAACCTGCCCCGAATGCGAAAAAGGGGAATTGACGGAAAAGAAATCCCGTTACGGAAAATTCTTCTATTCCTGCAGTCGTTATCCAGAATGCAAATTCGCCCTCTGGGATCCGCCGGTGGCGAAACCATGCCCGCAGTGCGGCTTCCCGGTAATGGCGCAGAAGGTCTACAAACGCCAGGGTGCCTTCCTCAAGTGCCCGAAATGCGAATTCAAGGAGATGCCGGAAAGCGGGGGTAAAGAAGAGTGACCCCTCAGGGAATTACCATCATCGGCGGCGGCCTCGCTGGCTGTGAAGCAGCCTGGCAGGCGGCAAACCTCGGCATTGCGGTCACCTTGGTTGAAATGAAGCCGCAGCGTTTTTCAGAGGCCCATGCCCTGCCCTCCCTTGCGGAACTGGTCTGCTCCAACTCCCTGCGCGGCGCCGGCCTGGAAAACGCCGTCGGTCTGCTCAAGGAAGAGATGCGCCGGCTCGGCACCCTGTTCATGACGGCCGCAGATGCCACCCGGGTTCCTGCCGGTGGCGCACTGGCAGTGGATCGGGAGCTCTTTTCCCGTTTCGTTACGGAGAAGATCGAAAACCACCCGTTGATCACCCTGGTCCGGGAAGAGGTAAGCGAAATTCCGGAAAAAGGCATCGTCATCATTGCCTCCGGTCCGCTCACCAGCGAGCCGCTGGCCCGTGCCATCAGCGACTTGACCGGCCCTTATCTCTATTTCTACGACGCCATCGCGCCAATCGTCTCGGCCGAATCCGTTGACATGAACACGGTTTTTCGCGCCTCCCGCTACGGCAAGGGCGACGGAGACGATTACCTCAACTGCCCCATGAGCAAGGAGGAGTACGAGGCCTTCATCACGGAACTGCTGGCAGGCGACAAAGTGCCCACCCGGAACTTCGAGAAACTGATTCACTTCGAAGGCTGCATGCCGGTGGAGGAAATTGCCTCGCGCGGTCCGGACACCCTCCGCTTCGGCCCGATGAAACCGGTCGGTCTCGTTGACCCGCGCACCGGCAAGGAACCGCACGCCGTGGTCCAACTGCGCATGGAAAACAGGGAAGCAACCATGTACAACCTGGTCGGCTTCCAGACAAAACTCACCTATCCGGAACAAAAGAGAATCTTCCGAATGATTCCCGGGCTCCAGCAGGCGGAATTCGTCCGTCTTGGCTCCATGCACCGCAATACCTTCATCAATGCACCGCGCATTCTGACCAAGTCGCTGCAGATGCTGTCCGAGCCGCGGATTCTCTTCGCCGGACAGATCACCGGCGTTGAGGGCTATGTGGAGTCCGCGGCAACGGGATTTCTGGCAGGGATCAACGCAGCGCTTCTGGCCCTGCATGGTCCAGATGCCGTGATTCCGATTCCTCCCGCGACCATTGCTCACGGGGCGCTGATTCGACACATCACGGAAGCGGACCCCCTGCATTTTCAGCCCATGAACGTCAACTACGGACTGTTCCCCACTATCACCGGCAAAATGAAGAAATCCGAACGCCGGCAACGACTGGCCGAACGTGCCCTGGAAGACCTGGACAGATGGCAGACGTCGCTGCCCCACAATCCGTAACGCACACCTTCCTAAGTTAAAACATTTGGATGCGGTACGGCAGTCGCGCGACATCGTTCGCAATCAGCCGCCAACCCGGAGAAAGGTGCAACAGATGGACAGAGACAAGCAGAAACAGGAAATTTCGTTGATCGGCAGGCTTTTTTCTCTGGAGGCACTGCTCATTCTCATGGGTTTCCTTTCGCTGGTGTCAGGCATCATTACCAGAGACCTGCTTAGACTGTCTCTCGGCATCATCATCCTTGGCGGCACCTTGCTGGCGATCATTTTTCGCCGCAAACGCAAACCCCAGAATACTTCTGACGACCAAACTTCGGAGAAATGATGACAGTTTCAGCCACTATTGTCCTGGCGTCCGCTTCACCACGCCGGGTGGAGCTCCTGCAATCCGCCGGTATTCCTGTTTCCGTGCGGCCCAGTGGCATTGCTGAGATGCTGCTCCCGAACGAAACGCCGGAAGACCATGCCATGCGCCTCGCACGCGATAAAGCCCGTGACGTGGCCAAGCTCGGTAACGGACGATTCTTTATCGGTGCCGACACCATTGTCGTCAGTGAAGACGAAATTATGGGTAAACCTCAGGATGCCGAGGATGCGGAACGGATGCTTCGCAAGCTCTCCGGAAAGGTTCACCAGGTAATTACCGGCTTCTCCGTCATCGACAGCATTTCCAACGCCGAAATCACCGCAGCGGTAAAGACCCAGGTTTATTTCAAAGAGTTGCGAGATGATGAAATCCACACGTACATTGCCAGCGGCTGCCCATTCGACAAGGCCGGAGCCTACGCAATCCAGGGTGACGCCGCCCACATGATCAGTAAAATCGAAGGATCGTACACCAATGTGGTTGGACTGCCGCTCTGTGAGGTAGTGGAGGCACTCCGCACACTCGGAGCCTTGGGCTAGAGGGGTATCTTATGTCGATTGCCGAGAATTTGAAGCATATCCAGGAAAGTATCATCAGTGCGGCACAACGTTCCGGCCGAAACCCCGACTCGGTCAAACTCGTTGCCGTGTCGAAAACCAAGCCGGCAGAGGCAGTCAAAGCCGCCCTGGAAGCAGGTCAGCGGATCTTTGGGGAAAACTATGTCCAGGAATTCCTGGACAAAGCGCAGCAGCTCCCCGAATCGGTGGAATGGCACTTCATCGGTTCACTCCAGTCCAACAAGGTAAAGTACCTTGCAGGTCTCACCCGCCTGATCCACTCGGTGGATCGCCTGTCTCTCGCACAGGAAATCGATCGTCAATGGGGAAAAGTCGCTAAAGTTTGCGATATCCTTCTCCAGGTAAACATCTCGGGTGAGGCTACAAAATCCGGGACCACCACTGCAGAGCTGTTTCAACTGGCCAGGGAAGTCGCTCTCCTCCCCCACCTCCGGGTCAAGGGACTCATGACCATGCCGCCCTTCTTCGACGAACCGGAGCGGGCCCGCCCTTATTTTCGGGAACTGAAAAGGCTTTCCGAGCTGCTCGCCGCGGAAAAAATCCCCGGAATCGCCATGGAGGAACTGTCCATGGGCATGTCCGGGGATTTCGAGGTTGCCATTGAGGAAGGAGCCACGCTGGTGCGGGTTGGCTCCGCGATCTTTGGAGAGCGCTATTATCCCTGAGCAAACAGCTCATTTCCTCTCCCAGCCAATTCAGCCCGCAACGGAACCGCAGACGCTAACCGCATCTTTTTCCGGTAATTTCACACGACCAATCCACGGTTTCCCCACCGGCAGGAGATCACGCCCGAATACCTGCAGGAAGATGATATGTGCCATCATATACCAGGCTGAGAGCGCACAGATTATCAGATCCACGGCAATAAAGGGCATGAGCCACTTCAGCCCCGCCAGAAAGATCAGGTCAAGTCCGACAAACCCGATCAGTACCGTGGTAAAGGTGAAGGCCATCATCGAGCTGATTCTCAGCGAGGCAACCCACATAATACCGGCATACAGCGTAAAGGCCAGCAGGAACATTCCCAGGTCTTGAGGGGTAACCCGCAGATGGTTGCCGATAAAAGAACCGGGCGCTCCCTGCAGGTCCATGATCAACCAGATCAACCCCAACGAAAGCCAGAACGCTCCGAAAACCGTAAATGCGCTATAGCCGAAGTTGTTGCCGCAGCGGAATTCCTGAAAACCGGCTGCCAGCTGGGCACCTCCGCCCAAAATGATAGCCGTGCAGAACACAACCCCTGTTCCGCACCAGCCAAGATTATGAAACTGCAAAAGCAATGTCGTCAAACCAAATCCCGCCAACCCGACAACCGCCGGATTTCCCTGTCCTTGTCCTGCCATAGCTTAACTCCTTTTCTCTCTGCTTTTTCTTAGTAACGTTCATTAGTAACCGATGTTTTTATTTTTGGCCCACAAGGGAAAGAATTGAGTAGTGTTTTTCATTGGCCATCCCCATCTCCAGCCTCCTAGCTGAAGATAATCATGGTAGCAGTCTGGTTCATATGCCCGATGAACTGTTCCCCGTAGGAATTGAAGCCGACGGTAGGAACCTCGGCAAACACCGCACCGTATTTATCCGTGAGGTGTTTGAACTCCAACTCCAACGCCCGGTGCGCGCAGTTAAAGACAATTACACCCGAAACACCACCCAGTTTGGCAATTGATTTCGCCAAAGTTTCTTTGGTATCGTCAATTAGATTCGTCAGTTTGAGCAGCGAGAGCGGCATGCCCTCAACCGAGCTGCAATGGAAGAACACGCTGTCACCGGCAATATGCTTCGGACTCCGGATGTATGGTTCTCCATCAATGACCAACCCAAGCGGGTGGCTGGGAAAAAGCGCGGCCAGTTCATGTACGGAGACTCCTAACGCTTCAGCGTAAGCTTGTGCGGCTGGCCGGTAATTGAATTCGACAATCTCCCTCTGCTCCTCGTTTGCCTTGGTAACAACCAGCTCTACACCCATTTCACGAACACTCTGGGTCTTGACAAGTTCGAAGGGCGCAACTGGCTTGAGGAGCGCTAGGACTGCTGCATCGGTATAGGATTTTCCATTGGCGTAGACATGGGTAGACTGAAAGTTCAAATCGTCTCCCGCGGACCCGCCGATGAAAAGGACGTTCGTTCCGTCACCTATTGCGTCCATCAGCCTTTCTTCGCGGCCGCACATTCCGTCCACCAGAACAATACCGAGATAGTTCGATGGCTTCATCTCGTTGACAGGCTCGCCGAAATGCCTTTCAAAAGAAAGATAGGCATCGCGCACGGCAATTTTTCTTCGCAGGTTTTTGACCACCGCAACTTCGACATCATCTATCGAGGCATCATTGAAAGCCATGGCAACAACTGATCCCTTCGCCATCTTCCCCTGAAAAATCTCACCCGCGGAAGAGCAGCCGAAAATCGTCGTCAACGGGAAGGCAGACTGCATTTGTGCGCTAATCTCCGAAGGTGCATATTTTGTCGAAGCGAAATAAATGATCATTTTCATCGTGCCTGAACCAAATGTATCCATCAATTCACGCACTGCCTCAGCCACTGTGCCTTTTTCAGAACGTGCAATTGCAATGGTCATGGCATGTCTCCTATTTCAATGCTTCAGATTTTGCCGCATATTTTCCAATTTCTTGATTATTGCCGGGTCATCTTCAGACTGGTCTGAATAGTGGGCAGGATTTATTCCCTTCAGAATCAGCTTTGTCTTGACCACCTTGGCCAGCATCTCATTTCCCTTTGAACGCTCTGCAATTATCCCTTCGATCAGCTGTTTTATTTTTCCTGCCATCTCGACTACCTCCTTCGGCATAGGGACAGAATCTGTGGTTCCGTAAAGGGTCGCAGTTGACACGTTACCAGGGATGACGCTTTCAGAGATTTCACTCGCATCAAAACCGGTTGCTGTTCCGCCAGATCTTCATCATTTCAGCCGCCCTGACCAGGTCATCCCGGAAATCGGGATCCGCGATGGAGATAAGAGCTTCCGCCCTCTGCCAGGTACTGAGACCCTTCAGATTGACCTTGCCGAATTCTGTTACCACCCACTGTACACAACTGCGACTGGCGGTCACGATGCTGCCG
>JAJZQA010000033.1 GCA_021810985.1 Deltaproteobacteria bacterium | reverse complement strand
AACGATCCCCTGGAAGAGCTGAGGGAATGAGTGGAAATAGTCACAATCCGTTTTTGGGGCAGAGGCGCTCGGTCCGCCCTGGGATCGCCCTCCCCAGCCTCCAGGGTGCGGCTGTTCCTGATCAAGTTGTGACTTTTACCGTCCTTGCCGGACCTGCAACAGTGGGAGCTACCACCCCAGTAACCGATGTAAACGGCCTAGCCACTGCCATTATAACAACCCAAGATGCGCCGTATACCACAAACGTCCTTCTGGAAGCAAAAACAGTTGTACTTGGAGTTACCTACCGCGCCTATACCAGCATTCAAATTGTTCGTGGGCTAGGTGTGATCGATATACCACAGGATCTTGCAACTTCTGCAGGTACTCTGACCCCTATGGAAAAAACCATAAACCCATCGCTTGTGTCAGGATTCAGATACATACAGCAAATTCCATTCAAGCTGACTGATTCCAATGGCAATCCAAGGGTGGGCGTTCCAGTCACTCTCTCGGTCTATAGTCAAACAGGCAGCTCTGTGGTGACCGTCAATTACCATGTGCCTACGGTTACCGAGCCATCAGCAGCAACTGTGACCACAGATAGCGCTGGTCAAGGGATATTCAATGTGACGGTAGACATGACGGCTCCTCCTGTCGGCATCACTCTCACCGATTCGGTAGTTTACAGAGCCGTTACCAATGATGCAAATCCCGTCACAGCATACGTCGGAGGCCTCTATACCCTGACTTCGGCATCGCCTCTCGCTATTGCACCGGAAACTGTCACCTTTGGCACCCAGACAACTATCCAACTTACCGTTTCAGGCGGTGCCCAGCCGTATAGCGTGTCATCGAGCAATCCTTCACGTGTCAGCGTTTCGATTTCTGGAAACATTGTGACAGCAACCCTAGTTGACACCTCTGCCTGGACCACTCCAGTGATTATTTCGGTCACAGATGCAGTGGGGCAGACCAAGTCTTCAACATTGAGCAGATAATACCTTTTCAGTAGATCACGGGGCTGCATTCAACTTTGTGCAATCCCGTGATCTACGGCATGGATCTATTGTAGATTAAAATCTGACATTGCAAAGGAGCGATAAAATGAAGAAATTCACCCTTATGTTTGCCATGATAGTTGCCTCAACCATAGTAGTTGGCACTGCTTCAGCGGAAGATATTAAAGGAAGACTGGGCATTTCCGGAAAAGCCGGCTTTAATGTGCCGTCAGGAACCATAGTAAATAACTCAGCCCAAACAGAATTGAAATCTGACAGCGACTTTTCTACCGGTGGCGGATTGATTTTTGGTCTTACACGTTGGTTAGCCCTTGAAGCTGATGTAACCTATACGCCGCAAACTGATTTCAAGCTAAATGGTCAGAAGATTTACAAAATGGAAACCATAATCCCTTCTGTTGGGTTGCAGATACGCAATAATATTCTTGAGGACCATCTGGCGGCGTATCTCGGCGGTGGAGTTGATTTACTGATTGCATACCCAACAGATACTGCTGGAAATAAAGCAGACGTGGATACAGTTATTGGTGGACACATAAACGGTGGTGGTGATTATTTCATAACTAAGAATTTTGCTCTAAACCTTGATTTGAGGGGTATATTCTTTGGAAAAACCGATATTACAGCTGGAAGTACAAATTTCGGAGAATACGACCCAATTACCTTTGTTGCAACAGTCGGCGTTAAATGGTTCCCCTGGTAGGTCCCTGGTACGTGAGTAAATATAATCCCCCCTGTTTTGTTTTACATTTCAGGGGGGATTTTGCCATTCACAGGAGGGCCGCACATTAGAAAAATTGCGGTCTGAGTGATGAGCGGTTATTTCGGAGACAGTATACAAAACTTTCCCGACTTCGATTCAGGACCGCCGACAATCGGAGCCCAAAAGCATATTCCAATAAAAATGCACGATATAGTTGCATCTTACCATTGCCAAAACAGAATACTGATCCGCGTGAGAAAAAAACCCCAAAACGTATTAAATCACACCACCAATCAGGTCACCCGCAAAGCCTCAACAATATTCTTCCGCGCAGCCCGAAACGCCGGCAGCACTCCGCCGACAAAACCCATGATGAGAGAAAAAAGCAGCGACTTGTAAAAGATCTCAAAGGTAAGAGTAAAACTGAAGGCCAGCTCCGAAAAGGTCTGGAAATTGAGCGTGGAAATGGTGAAGAGTTGCAGAAAGGAGGCAAAGAAGAGCCCGATGCAGCCGCCGACCAGGCCGAGCAGCAGGGACTCCATGAGGAAGGCCGCGAGGATACTCCCCCGCTGAAAACCGAGCGCCCGCAGGGTGCCGATCTCGCTGGTGCGGTTGGCGACGGCGGAGTACATGGTAATCATGGCGCCGATAATGGCACCCAGGGAAAAGATTACCGTCAACGACATCCCGAGGATGCGGAGGAATTTGGCCATCATCTCCGACTGGTCGGCATAGTACTTGGTCTCCCTCCGCGCCTCCAGAGTCAGGCGGGGATCGCCCTCGAGCCGCTTTTTCACCGCCTCAAAGGCGGACGAATCGGCCAGCTTGAAGATCACCGAGGAATAGACCGGCCGCCGGAAGGCCTGCATAAGTTGATCGGCATCGCCCCAGATCTCCGAACTGAAAGCGCTGTTGCCGGCATCGAAAATCCCGACAACCGTCCAGTCGCGCATACCAAAACGGAGATTCTCCCCTACCCCTCCGCCCCGAAAACGCCGGGCAATGCTGGCCCCGGCCATGATCTCCGAAGAGCCGGCTTTGGGCATCCGGCCCTGCACCAGCTTCACCTGGGGCCGCAGCAGCAGCGATTCCGGCTGAATGCCGCGGATAACCACCTGCGAGGTTTTGTTGGTGCCGCGCTTGGGGAGATTGATCAGCACCAGCAGTTCCTTGGCCAGGAGACGCCTACCTCTCACACCAAAGGCAACCTCCGGCTCGGTTTCGACAATGGCGGCCTGGATACGCTCGATGCCGCTCTGCACTTCCGAAGCGGAGCCCTTGCGGATCACCACGACGTTGTCCGGCGAACCGGTATCCACCAGGGTTTTTCTTAGCCCCTCGGAGAGCATCAGAATCGAGGCAAAGACGAACACCACCAGGGCCATGCCCGAGGCGGTCAGCACGGTCGTCAGGCGCCGGGTCCAGAGATTGCGGAAGCTGTAGGAAAAAGGTATCGCCATGGTTAACCGATCCTCCTCAACCCATCAGCAATTCGAATAGTCACCGCCCGCCAGGTGGGAAAGACCGCCGCCACGATCCCCACCAGCAAGGCCGCCGCCACATCCAGATAAATCGTCGAGGTTGCCACGTTGAAAATCGGGAAATAATTGGAGAGGGTGCTGCCGAAGGCTTTGGCCGCGGGATAGGTGAGGACGATCCCCAATACGCAGCCGGTCATGGTGATGACCAGCGATTCGCCGAAGATCAGGCCGGCAATGTGGTAGCCGCGAAAGCCGAGGGTCTTGAAGACCGCGTACTCGCCGATCCGCTCCCGCGCCGTCATGGCCATGGTGTTGGCGACCACCGCCATGATAATGATGATCACCACGAAGGAGACCAGCTGGATGGCGATGACGATCGCCTCGGTCATGGAGATGAAGCCGAGCTGGAAGGCCTTTTCCGTTTCGGTCAGGGTCTCGGCCAGGGAGTTCTTGAAGGTCCGGTCGATGGCCAGGGCCACTTCCGCCGCCCGGTTCGGGTTGGTCACCCCGACCATGTAGAACCCGACCTGGTTGGCCCGCCGCGGCACGGTCTTCAGCATGGTTTCATTGAGATACTCCCAGTTGAAGAACATTTGCGTTTCATCAACCGTTTTGTCCCGGCCGCGGTAGATGCCGCGCAGGACAAACTCCCAGTCACCGGGGAAGATGGTTCCTTTCAGAATGATGGAGTCGCCGATCTTCCAACCGAAGCGCTCCGCCAGCTTACGGCCGACCACACAGCCCTTGCGGTCGCGGCTGGCCGCGGCAACTTGTTCCGGCGAGAGCACGAACTCCGGGTAGAGTTTGAGATAGTTCTCCATCTCCACGGCAAAATTGGGAAAGAAGTTCTTTTCGTCAATATATATGCCGCCGAACCAGTTACCGGAGGAAATCGCCTGGACGCCATCGATCTGACGAAAGCGGTCTTTGTAGGAAATGGGCAGGGAAAAAATCAGGGAAATGGCGTTGCGGGTGACGAGGCGACTGGCGGAGGAGGCATCGACCCCGGCATACCAGGCGCTGATCACCGTCCGGAGCATGCCGAAGGAGAGAATGGCAATGGTGATGCCGAGGATGGTGAGAGAGGTGCGGAGGCGGTGACGGAAGGCATTTTTCCAGAGCAGCTTACTGAGATGCATCGCTCAATTCACCCTTTTCCAGATACCTGATGACATGGGCCTTTTCGGCCGCACGGGGGTCGTGGGTGACCATGATGATCGTCTTGCCCGATTCCCGGTTAAGGCGGTCCATCAGGTCGAGAATTTCGCCGGCGGAGTAGCGGTCCAGATCGCCGGTCGGCTCGTCGGCCACCAGAATGGTCGGATCGGTCACCACGGCCCGGGCAATGGCGACCCGCTGCTGCTGCCCGCCGGAAAGCTGCGCCGGGTAGTGGTCCATCCGGTCGGCGAGCCCCACGACCCGCAGCGCGGTCTCCACATGGGCGCGCCGCTCCTGCCGCGAAAGCCGGGTCAGAAGCAGCGGCAGCTCGACATTTTCAAAGGCTGTCAGGACCGGAATGAGGTTGTAGAACTGGAAGATGAAGCCGACATGCAGTGAACGCCAGCGGGCCAGCTCGGTCTCGGCCAGGGTGGTGATTTCCACCCCGTTGATCAGAATGCTGCCGGTATCGGCGCTGTCGATCCCGGCCAGGAGATTGAGGAGGGTGCTCTTCCCCGAACCGGACGGCCCCATCAGGGCCAGGAATTCACCGTCGGGGATATCGAAGGTGATGTCCTCGAGCACCGGGATGATCTGGCTGCCCCTGCGGTAGGACTTGGAAAGGTTCCGTATCCGGACTATGGGCGGCTTTGTTTGGTTCATAGGGTTATTTTTCCGGGACCGTGATCCGGGAGCCATCCCGCAGTTTGTCAGCGGGGCGCAGGACCACGCTGTCCCCGGCCTTCACGCCGCTGAGCACTTCCTCCAGTTCACCTACTTTGCTCCCGAGCTTCACCGGAGTCTCCACGACCCGGTTATCCTGCACCAGGAAGACCACCTTCCGTCCGCCCCGCTCCACCACCGCCTCGGGGTTGACCGTGGTCTGCGGCTGCTCTTCCGCCTTGGCCACCGGCCGGGACAGGAAGGCCACCTTTGCGCTCATCTCCGGCAGGATCCGCTTGTCGATATCCAAAAATTTGACCTTGACCAGCACTGTGGCCTTGCTTCGGTCCGCGGTCGGCACCACCATGTGGACCAGCCCGCGAAAACGGAGATCGGGAAAGGCATCCAGCTGGATCTCGCACGGCTGGCCGACCCGGACCTTTTCCAGGTTGGATTCCGAGACGTCCACTTCAGCCTGCAGGGAGGCCATGTCGGCAATGGTCACAACTGCCGCCTTGGCATCGGCTGCCGCGCCGAGGGGGGTGACGATATCGCCCACATCGGCATTCTTGGTCAGCACCACCGCATCAAAGGGCGCCCGGATCCGGGTGAACTCCACCGCGACCCTGGCCGCTTCAAGGGCAGCCGAAGCGGCCCGGATGTTTGCTTCGGCGCCGGCAACCGCGGCCCGGGCTCTCCGATAGCGAGCCTGCGCCGCATCAAAGTCCGCCGCGGAGACAATTCCTTCGGCCAGCAGGGCCTTGGTGCGCTTGAAGGAGAGTTCGGCATCGTGCAGCTCGGCCCGCGCCTGATTCAGCGTCGTGCGGATACTGTTCAGATTTGCCGCTGCCTGCTCTTGACCGGCCAGGACGTCGTCATTTTCGATCCGGGCCAGCACCTCTCCCTGGCGAACGACACTCCCCTCCTCGACGCCCAGCCAGACCAGACGCCCGGTTGCCTTGGAAGCCACCGCCGCCTTCCGCTGGGCAACGACATAACCGCTGGCATTCAGCAGGGTAAAGCCCTGGGAAGGATAGGTCTGTTGGACACTCACGAGCTCAACGGTGGCCGCGGGCCGCAGCACCCCGCTGAAAAAGAGGCCTGCCGCCAGGGCGACCAGCACCACCCCCGCGATCCAGTAGCGTCTGTTGCGGGACGTTCCAGTCCGGGGGGCGATAGCTGTCTTGTCTATTTTCAGTTGGTCCAGATCGTCGTGTGCCATAGCGTGTCTCTGCCACCTTCCTGTTTTGCAGCTAGATTCTTGGCTTAAGCAAATCTTTGATAATTCTACGTTGCATTCAAGATGACACAAAACCCAACCACCCCCAGCTCCTTTAGGCCCTTTGGGTCCTCCTTTGTAAGCAGGGGTGCTAAAGTCCCCCTCCTAATCCGCTTAAAAGCGCCTACTTCTGGTAGGAAGGGTTAGGGGTGGTAAGGTGTCAGCTTGAATGCCTGGTGGAATAAGGGACTCGGTACTTCTTGATATACCGTTTTAAATGTAGGGGCGCGGTCTCAGACCCGCCCTTGTTGGAAATGGCTACGACGCCGGACCATGCAACAGGGCGGGTCACAGACCGCGCCCCTACGAATTGTTCCGAGAAAGGTCGATGTAATGGATGGTATTTTGGTATCCGCCAGCTCCCTAAGTACTACCATCAATAAGATTCCGTGGAAAGCCGAAACCGGCCAAGACTCGGAAAACGGTTCACGGGAAACAGCAGATGAGGTCATCATCGCTCCTCGATTTCGAAACTGACAACCTCCACGTCCGGCCGCTCCGCCACCAGCCATTCCTCCAGCTCTTCGAGGGTCTTCCGGGCCAGCACGCGATTCTCGCTGACAATAACGAAACCGAGCAGTGCCTCGCCCTGCAGGTCCTGAAGATCCACCTCGGCAGCGGAGACATTGAAGGAATTGCGCGCGCGGGCAAGAATGCTTTTCACAATCCCCCGCTTCGTCTTGAGGGAGCGGCTCTGCAGGTGAAGATAGAGATTTGCGGCAAACACATACATAGAGGCGGCTCCCCTGACCTGCCGAGAATATTATTTTACTCCTTCTACCCTTCGGGTATACTGAAAACACTTCGCAGCGGAAGTCGTGCTGCTCGAACAGAAATAATGCCTCCACTGAACGATAAGGAGACCATAATGCACGCACTACTGAAATGGCTTGCCCTCACCGTATTTTTTCTTGGCATGCTGGCCTGCAGCACCACCCAGGGCGAGGAAAGAAGCCCGAGCACTTCCTCAGCCACCACGGCTCCATCCTCATCCTATCCGAAAATCGTCCTCTACACCACCTCCTGGTGTCCCCATTGCAAGGAAGCGAAGGAGTATCTCACCAGCAGAAAGATCCCGTTCACCAACCTGGATGTGGAAGAAGATATCAGCGCCTGGGAGGACTTCTCGGAAAAATACCAGGCCAAGTCCGTGCCCTTGATCGTCATCGGCAACGACCAGGCGATTCTCAAAGGTTTCAAGCGGGAAACTTTTGAGAAAGCCCTGCAAGAACTGCAGAAATGATGCGCTTCAAGCACCAGGGGGACACCTGATATGTGCCTGATCCTCCTTGCCTACCGGGTCCACCCGCGCTACCCGCTGATCCTTGCCGCCAATCGCGACGAGTTCTACCAGCGCCCGACCGTCCCGGCCGCTTTCTGGGAGAGCGAACCGCAACTCCTGGCCGGCCGGGACCTGAAATCAGGGGGCACCTGGCTCGGTATCACCCGGACCGGCCGCATCGCCGCCATCACCAACTTTCGCGACCCGCGCAGCGTACGGGACAATGCTCCGTCACGCGGCAGACTGGTTACGGACTTCCTGCGCAGCAACGTGTCCCCGGCCGAGTATCTGGAGATATTGCGCCAGCAATCCCAGGTCTACAACGGCTTCAATCTCATCTTCGGAGGCCGGGAAAAGCTTTTTGTCTACTCAAACAGGGGAAACATCCCCCCGCTGCTGCCGCCGGGCATCCACGGCCTGAGCAACCACCTCCTCGATACGCCCTGGCCGAAGGTTACACTCGGGAAAAAAGCTTTGGCGGAGATTCTCGCCCACGGGAAACAGCCTGCCGTGGAAGATATTTTTGCCCTGCTCGCCGATTGCACACTTCCGGATGACCGCCTGTTGCCTGACACCGGGGTCGGACTCGAAACGGAACGGCTCCTCGCCCCCCTGTTCATTACCGGCCCGACCTACGGCACCCGCTCGTCAACCCTCATCATGATCGACGAAAAGGCCCTGGTTACCTTTAGCGAACGGACCTACAACAGAATGTCAGGCCAGAACGTTACCGCCACCTTTCACTTCACCATCGAAGATTAGGAGCAAAAGCGGCGAAATATGGACCGTCCAGACGGATTTGTAGCAGATTTACCCTAAGTCCGATAGGCTCCTAGCCACTCTGTTCCCTGCCCCCTGTTCCCTGTACCCTGTTCCCCACTTCCCCAACCACTGAAACAATCAGACCTTATCCCAATTGTGAATGCCGATCTGCGTCAGGCCATCCCGCAAGGCCCGGTAGGCCGCATCGAGCGATTGGACCCGCTCGCCCTCGTCACCGCCGGTCACCGTCAGGGTAATATCCAGTTCCGGCGTTTCGCCGATGGTCCTGGCCAACGATTTGATATAGACGCGCGGATGTTCCGGCACCACCCGGCTCAGCACCGGCTCCAGCAGTGATTCGTCATTGCAGCGGACGGTAATGGCCCGAGTGTGTGAACCGCCATTGCCGAAGGTTTCGGCCAGAAAAGGCTCCAGTGAGGTGGTGATGATCCCCTTCAGTTCCGAAGGTACTCCCGGCAGACAGATGATGGTCGTGCGGCCGGCTTTAAAGAGGACGCCGGGCGCCGTGCCGACTGGATTATGGAGCGGTTCCGCGCCAAGCGGCAGCCAGGCCATCTTTTCCCTGGCCGGGTTCAAGCCGCCCTGAGACATGATCCCCTGCGCGAACAGCTCGTCGTAGCGTACTTTCACCATCTCGCGGGCTTTTTCATCGAGCTTCAGTTCCAGACCGGCGCCATCGGCTACCGCGGCCACGGTCAAGTCATCCGCGGTCGGGCCCAACCCGCCGGAGGTGAACAGCACCGACACTCCACGGACGATGGCCGAACGGACCGCACCGGCGATTTCCTCGGGAACATCGCGGAGCATGGTGGCCCGGGCCACGTAGCCGCCCCGGCCATTGATCAATTTGCAGATCCAGTTGGTGTTCGTATCCTGGATATCGCCGATCAGGATCTCATTACCGACCACAAGAATCTCTACGGAATTCGCATGAGACATGGAACCTCCTTGTAACGACGTGCTTGGTAGTGAACAAAAAAAGCTATTTGCCACAGAGGACACAGAGAGCACAGAGAAGTCAAAATCCAGTCTATTTTCTAAAATAAACTCTTGTTGGGGACTTTCAGATTTCGCTTGATCCTGCCTTTCCTCTGAGTCCTCTGTGTCCTCTGTGGCAAAAAAAGCTTTTCAATCCGAAGTCTAGCTCCGGAAATGCAGCAGGGATTATTTTACCATAAAATTTCTGAGATCGGCGATTGAGGAAAAGATCTACGGAAGTCACGCAGGCAAGGTTGCAGGGAAATGATAGCGAGGAAAGTAGGGAAAATGCCGTGACCAGGGGGCTAACATGCCCCCCCGGCCAGAACGTGGAGTTGGAACAGCCTGTTACGCGCCGCTGCTCTTGGTGATGAGGATGACGCCGATGCAGACTAGGATGGTTCCGGCCCAGCGCATCGGGGTTACGATCTCGCCGAGGAAATATTGGGAGAGAAAGGCAACCAGTACATAGTTCAGGGCCTGCATGGGCAGGGCCACGGTCAGGTCTTCCCAGGAAAGGACCGCCAGCCAGAGAAAGAAGAACACGGCAAGCATTGCCGTGCCGAGCACCAGCTTGGGGCTGGTCATGGCCTGATAGGCCGCGGACAGGAGCCCGCGCAGATTCATGGCCGAGAGATCGCCCAGTTCCTTCATTCCCTTGGTAAGCAGCAGGTCACCCACCGTGCCGGCGGAAACGGCCAGCAGCATCACGACAACAGTCTTAAACATCGTTGTATTCCCCTCCCCGGTAGGTACCGAGTTGTATTCCCTGTTGGGTTATTTTTTCACGCACCTTGGGACTGGTCAGGGCCGCCAGTTCTTCTTCGTGCAGATAGCCGGGCATCCAGGCAGACAGTTCCGGGTCCGGCAGGCAGCCGGGATGAAAATATATTTCCGTACAGCCCGGTTTCAAGCAATCCAGGACTTTCAAGAGATACTCCTCCGTCATTTTGCCGGAGTTGAGCAGACCCTTCACCTCATCGGCATAGAAGATCCCAAGATTTTCCAGCACCGGCCGGCAGTTTTCCGCCAGTCGGGCAAAGATGAAGGCGTCGAGTCGCCGGCCGAAGCGCCGCGTTCCATCCATGGCCGGGTCCTGCGCCAGGTTTTCCCGGGTAAGGCGAAAGCTCTTGATGCCATATTTGGGCATCAGTTCAGCCAGAATGGCAAAGACCGTGGGATGCATGTGAATGTTCAGGTGGCCGTCAATATGGCTCAACGGCAGGCCGGTCTCCCGAAATCGGAGGATCTGTGCCTCGATCTCCCGCTGCATTTCCCTGCGCAGCGACCTGCGGAAAAAGTAGCGCATCCCGGTCATCACCGGATCGGTTGGGAAGTTCCCCTCGCGATCCACCAGCCCGGGCAGCTCCTGCGGCGAAAGAACCGCCTTCCCCTGCAGCAGGGTCAGGTGCAGACCGACCTGGAGTCCCGGATTTTCTTTTGCAAGGGACACGGCCTCGTCAAAGGCCTGGCCGCCGACCATCAGGGAAGTACTGGTAAGGATACCTTCCCGGTGGGCCCGGATCACAGCCCGGTTGGCGCCACCGGAAAGTCCGAAGTCATCGGCATTGATTATCAGCTTTTTCATGTCTGAGGTGCGAAGAGCGGCCATGATTCACTAACAGGAGGAGCAACTGGATTTCTTGCGTTTCTTCATGTAGGCAAGGTACTGGGCACCTTCCTTGAGAAGCTTCTTCCGATCCTCACTGCTGGTAATCATCTTCAAGATACTGCGGGCAATATATTTGGGCCGGAAATAGAATTTATTATAGATAGTCTCCACGGCATCAAAGATCTCGCGGTTGGAAAGATGGGGATAATTGATGACGCAGGTCTGGTGGCCGGTTTCATCGAGGAAACTGTCGGAGGTGATCCAGCCTTCCTTTTTTGCCAGGTCATAGAACTCCGTGCCCGGATAGGGGGAAGCCAGAGAGGCCTGAATGGAGTTGATGTCCAGTTGTTTGGCAAACTCGATGGTTTCGAGAATCGTCTCCTTGGTTTCACCGGGCAGGCCCATGACGAAGGCACCATGCACCGAGAGTCCAAGTTTTTTGCAGTTCCGGGCGAACTCCAAGGCCTGCGCCTTGGTGACACCCTTCTTGATATTCTTCAGGATCTGATCGTTTCCGGATTCGAAACCGACGACAACGTGACGAAGTCCGGCATCGCGCATGATTCTGAGGGTTTCGTAATCGCAGTTCGCCCGGGCGTTGATGGTCCAGGAAATTCCAAGCGGCTTGATCTTTTCGGCAACGGCCCGCGCATGTTCCTTGTTGGCGGTAAAGGTATCGTCGTCAAAGGAGATTTCCTTGACGCCCGGGATGTTCTCCACGATCCACTTCACTTCCTGGTATACGTTTTCCGGGCTGCGGGTGCGCATGGTGCGACCGGAAAAGGTCTGCGGCCAGAGGCAGTAGATGCAGCGCGATGGACATCCGCGGCTCGAATAGATCGAAACGTAGGGATGCTTGAAGTGGGGAATGATATACTCCTGGATCGGCAGGTCCCGCTGATAGATCTGGCTGGCAAAGGGCAGCGCATCCAGGTCGGTGATCGGCGGCCGGTCCGGGGTGGAGATGATCTTACCGTCCTTCTGGAAGCTGATGCCGTCCACCTTCTCCCAGGTCAGCCCCTCGGCCAGGTCCTTCACGGAATAGTCGAACTCGCCGCGACAGACGATGTCCACCGCCGCACCGGCCCGCTGGAGAGATTCTTCCGGCAGCACCGAAACGTGCGGTCCGGTCAGTATGGTAACGATGGACGGATTCCGCTCCTTGATCCGGCGGGCCGTCTCCACATCGATGGCAAAGGTCGGGGTGGAGGTGTACATCACCACCATATCGTAGTCAGCGGCTATATCTATGCAATCTTCCAGGGTCAGTTTCTGCACCGGCGCATCCACTACCCGGCTCCCTTCGATCATCCCGGCCGGAAAACAGAGCCAGGTCGGATACCAGAAAGAGGTGACTTCGCGTGACGCCTGGTAACGGGCACCGGCGCCGCCATCAAAGTCTTCGAAAGTGGGCGGGTTCAAAAACAACGGTTTCATGGGTTCTCCTATTAAGACGATCATCTTTTTTCAGGTTCAAAACAATCTAGTAAAATAAAGGGCGGCATATCTTTTGTCAAGGTGAAAGGAGCGGACACTTGCCGCAAACAGCCCGAACCAAAACGGAAATGC